>JBEDKR010000068.1:0-7920 GCA_041172005.1 Pseudomonadota bacterium | reverse complement strand
AGCAGTCCGACTTGACGCCAGAAGGCTTGGCTGGCTTGCTGCAAACCATGACGCGGGCCAATCTCTTAGAGCGGGCCGAGGCCGCGTATCAAATGAAAAAAATCAATGCCACGGCGAGTGTCGTCGCGGCCTGTGAGGAATTGGTTCGATGAAGCACGCTGTCAACAACATTCACTTCATCGGCATCGGTGGCTCTGGCATGTCCGGTATTGCCGAAGTGCTGCACAACCTTGGGTACGTGATTTCCGGGTCAGACTTGGCCGACAGCGCAACGCTGCGGCGCTTGGCTGGTCTGGGTATCAAAACCTATGTTGGTCATGCTGCTAGCAACCTAGCCACTGTCGACGCCGTGGTCACCTCGACGGCTGTGAAAGCTGACAACCCTGAGGTTGTGGCGGCACGCGAAAAACGCATTCCGGTGGTGCCACGCGCGCTCATGTTGGCCGAGCTGATGCGCCTCAAACGCGGCATCGCGATTGCGGGCACGCATGGCAAAACCACCACCACCAGTCTTGTCGCCAGCGTGTTGGCGGAAGCCGGGCTAGACCCAACTTATGTGATTGGCGGCCGTCTCAACAGTGCAGGCACCAATGCGAAGCTCGGATCGGGCGATTACATCGTGGTCGAAGCCGATGAGTCTGATGCTTCGTTTTTGAACCTGCTGCCGGTGATGGCAGTGGTCACCAACATCGACGCCGACCACATGGAAACCTATGGTCATGACTTTGAAAAGCTGAAAGCCGCTTTTGTCGACTTTCTGCACCGCATGCCTTTTTACGGCACCGCGATTTTGTGCACGGACGATGCGGCGGTGCGCGACATCATTTCGCAAGTCTCTTGTCCGGTCACCAGTTACGGCTTCAATGAAGGCGCGCAAGTGCGCGCTGTTGATCTGCGCCACGTCAATGGCCAGATGCATTTCACGGTGCAGCGCCGCAACGGCGTCACCTTGCCAGACATGCCGGTGGTGCTGAACCTGCCCGGCGAGCACAACGTGCTGAATGCGCTGTCGGCGATTGCGGTGGCGGTGGAGCTTGATATTCCCGATGCAGCGCTGGCTGAATTCAACGGTGTGGGCCGGCGCTTTCAGCGTTACGGCGAAGCGCCTGCTGTTGCGGGCGGTCACTTCACGCTGATTGATGACTACGGCCACCACCCGGTCGAAATGGCTGCCACGCTGGCCGCTGCCCGCGGCGCGTTTCCGGGACGGCGTTTGGTGCTGGCTTTTCAGCCGCACCGTTTCAGTCGGACCCGAGATTGTTTTGAAGACTTCGTCAAGGTCATTGGCCAAGCCGATGCTGTGCTGTTGGCAGAGGTGTATGCCGCCGGTGAAGCGCCTATCGTCGCCGCAGACGGTCGGGCGCTGACCCGCGCTTTGCGCATGTCCGGCAAGTTGGAACCGGTGTTTGTCGACGCGATCGACGCCATGCCGCAGGCGATTTTGGATCTGGCGCAAGACGGCGATGTGGTCGTTTGCATGGGCGCCGGTTCCATCGGTCTGGTGCCCGGCAAGGTCATCGCCATGGGAGATGCGCATGCGCACTGAAAAAATCGACGTGACAAACTTGGGTAAAGTCGCCGTGCTCATGGGTGGGCATTCGGCCGAGCGTGAAATTTCACTCATGTCGGGTCATGGCGTGCTCGCAGCTTTGCGTTCGCAAGGCGTCGATGCGCACGCATTCGATCCCGCTCAGCGGGCACTGAATGAGCTGAAGGCCGAAGGCTTCACGCGCTGCTTCATTGCCTTGCACGGCCGCTTTGGCGAAGACGGCACGGTGCAGGGTGCGCTTGAATTGTTGGGCATTCCGTACACCGGCTCCGGCGTGATGGCGTCGAGTGTGTGCATCGACAAGGTCATGACCAAGCGGATCTGGCTGGCTGATGGCCTGAGCACGCCGCGCTACGTTTTATTGCGTCGAGGTGCTTACAGTCCAGCCGATGTGGCCAGCGTGCCTGAAGCCTTGGGCTTGCCGCTGATCGTGAAACCGGCGCGTGAGGGTTCGTCCATTGGCTTGACCAAAGTCACCAGCGCCCAGCAGATGGCCGACGCCGTAGCATTGGCCGCACAACTCGATGCCGACGTGCTGTGCGAGCAGTTCATCAGCGGTGATGAAGTCACTTGCCCTGTGCTGGGATCTGGCGCTGATGCAAAGGCGTTGCCGGTCATCCGCATCGTTGCCCCTGAAGGCAACTACGACTACCAAAATAAATACTTCACCGACACCACGCAGTACATCGTGCCCTGCGGTTTGCCGGCGGGAGAAGAGGCAGCCATTCAGCAGTTGGTGCTGGCCGCTTATCAAACCTTGAACTGCCGGGGCTGGGCCCGTGCCGACGTCATGATTGACGCCGTTACGCGCAAGCCTTACTTGCTGGAGCTGAACACCTCACCCGGCATGACCAGCCATTCACTGGTACCGATGTCGGCGCGGGCAACTGGCATGTCGTATGAAGCGTTGTGTCTGGCCGTGCTGCAAAGTGCCGCGCTGGATTACCAACCGGCCAACGTCAATGCAGGGGTCAGTGCATGAGACGCGCAGCACCTGCACCTTTCATGAGAACCCTGCCGCTAGACGTCAGGCTGATGAACCATGTCGCATTCGCGTTCATGCTGGTGTTTGCCGCGATGTCCTTGAGCACTGCGCTGAGCTGGTTGGCCAAGCAGCCGGTGTTCAGCCTGAAGACGATTCAGGTCGAGAACGAATTGACGCACAGCAACGCGGCCACCTTGCGAGCCAATGTCGCTCCAAAACTAGCTGGCAACTTTTTCACGCTGGATCTGGCGCAGACCCGCAGTGCTTTTGAGACCGTACCCTGGGTTCGTCATGCCGTGGTGCGCCGCGAGTTTCCCGATCGCTTGCGCGTGGTCTTGCAAGAGCATCAAGCGGTGGCCTTTTGGGGGACTGATACCGACGCCCGCTTGGTCAACAATTTTGGCGAAATCTTTGAAGTCAATCAAGGTGACGTCGAAGCCGAAGACCTTCCTTTGCTCAAAGGCCCTCAAGGACAGGCTGCGCTGGTGTTGCGTGGCTTCAATGCCGTGGCACCTTTGTTTGAAGAACTCGACACATCGCTGAACGAGCTGGAGTTGACCAACCGAGGCAGCTGGCGTGCATTGCTGGAAGGCGGTGCGGTGATTGAAATGGGGCTGGGCAGCCCGGCTGATATTCAAGCCAGAGTGCAGCGTTTTGTCGCCACTGTGGCGCAAACCTCATCCAAATTTGACCGCAATCTGGAGTCAGCGGATTTGCGGTATCCCAACGGTTATGCGATCAAGCTGCGCGGCGTCACGACTGTGGCCGTCGGCAGCAAACAGAACAAGAAATAAGGTTTAAGAACTATGGCCAAAGAATACAAAGATCTGGTTGTCGGGCTCGACATCGGGACTAGCAAAGTGATGGTGGTGGTAGCCGAAATATTGCTCAATGGCCAGCTCAAGCTGGCGGGCCTGGGCATTGCCGCCAGCAACGGACTCAAGCGCGGCGTGGTGGTCAATATCGACGCCACGGTGCAGAGCATTCAGCAAGCGCTCAAAGAAGCCGAGCTGATGGCGGATTGCAAGATTGGTCGCGTTTACACCGGCATCACGGGCAGCCATATTCGCGGCATCAATTCAAGCGGCATGGTCGCGGTCAAGGACAAAGAAGTCAGTCAGGCCGACGTCGCCCGAGTGATTGAAACCGCCAAGGCCATCAACATCTCGACCGACCAGCGCTTGCTACTGGTTGAGCCGCAAGAGTTTGTGATCGACGGCCAAGATGTGCGCGAACCGATCGGCATGAGCGGCATCCGTCTGGAAGCCAAAATTCACATCGTCACCGGCGCACAAAGCGCCGCTGAAAACATCATCAAATGCGTGCGCCGCTGCGGATTAGAAGTCGATCAGCTGATGCTGAATCCACTGGCGTCCAGCCTTGCGGTGTTGACGCAAGACGAGCGCGAGCTGGGCGTGGCGATGGTCGACATCGGCGCCGGTACCACGGACGTAGCGATTTTCACCGGTGGTGCGATTCGGCACACCGCAGTGATCCCGATTGCCGGCGATTTGATCACCAGCGACATCGCCATGGCGCTGCGCACCCCAACCAAAGACGCTGAAGACATCAAGGTTGAAAACGGCTGCGCCAAGCAACTGCTGGCCGACCCGGAGCGACAAGTCGAAGTGCCCGGCCTGGGTGACCGTGGACCGCGCATGCTCAGCCGTCAGGCGTTGGCCGGCGTGATCGAGCCGCGCATCGAAGAAATCTACTCGCTGGTGCAGCAAGTCATCCGTGAATCAGGCTACGAAGAAGTCCTGTCTTCGGGCATCGTCATCACCGGCGGCAGCGCCGTCATGCCGGGCATGGTTGAGCTCGGCGAAGACATCTTTTTGAAGCCAGTCAGGCGCGGCATGCCGCGCTACTCCAGCGCGCTGTCGGACATGGTCGCGCAAGCACGCGCTGCCACCGTGATGGGCCTGCTGGAAGAAGCCCGGCTGGCCCGTATGCGCGGCTACAAGGTCTCACAAAAAGCGGGCAGCGTGCACAACGCATTCGGCAAGGTCAAAGACTGGCTAGTGGGGAACTTCTGATGAACCATTTTTCAATGCAACGCCTGGCTTCAACTTGTCCAACTCATTCAGGAGGGGCTGACCCGCCGTCATAAAAAACACCATGTCAGAACTTCAAAATTTTCCATATTTACATAATTGCATTACAAACAGGAGGCTCCCATGAGCATCGAAATGATCGAGATTGAAGAGTTCAACCAAGGCACCATGATCAAGGTGATCGGTGTTGGCGGCGGCGGCGGTAATGCTGTTGAGCACATGATTGAAAGCGGCGTGCAGGGCGTCGAATTCATCTGCGCTAACACCGACGCGCAAGCGCTCGGCCGCGGCACCGCGCACAAAACCATCCAGCTCGGCGGCAGTGGTCTGGGCGCTGGCAGCAAACCCGACAAAGGTCGTGATGCGGCTGAACTCGCGGTGGACGACATTCGTGAAGCCATCGCCGGTGCGCACATGTTGTTCATCACCGCCGGCATGGGCGGCGGCACCGGCACGGGCGCAGCGCCCGTGATCGCTCGCATTGCCAAGGAAATGGGCATTCTCACCGTCGGCGTGGTCACCAAGCCGTTCGACTGGGAAGGTGGGCGTCGCATGTCAAACGCCGACAGTGGCCTGACAGAACTCGAAGCCAATGTCGACTCGTTGATCGTTGTGCTGAACGAAAAGCTGCTCGACGTCTTGGGCGACGACATCACCCAAGACGAAGCCTTTGCACATGCCAACGACGTGCTGAAAAACGCAGTCGGCGGTATTGCTGAGATCATCAACGTGCCAGGCCACGTCAACGTCGACTTTGAAGACGTGCGCACCGTCATGGGCGAACCCGGCAAAGCCATGATGGGCACGGCTGTGGCTAGCGGCCCGGATCGCGCGCGCATCGCTGCTGAGCAGGCGGTTGCTTGCCCGTTGTTGGAAGGCATCGATTTGTCTGGCGCCAAAGGCGTGCTGGTGCTGATCACGGCTGCTAAGGGCTCGCTCAAATTGAGCGAATCCAAGCTGGCCATGAACACCATCCGCGCTTATGCCTCGCCTGATGCCCACGTGATTTACGGCACGGCTTACGACGACAACTTGGGTGAAGAAATCCGCGTCACCGTGGTTGCCACCGGCCTGAGCCGTCAAGCCGGACGCCGTACCGCGCCACCGCTGCAAGTGCTACGCACCGGCACCGACAACTTGCCTGTGTTGAACATGGCTGTTGGCAATGCGGGTCAAGCGTACAACAACGTTCAATCCGTCAGCCCGACACAGCACGACTACGGCAACATGGCTGTGCCAAGCGTCTGGCGCACCAACCGCACACAAGCGGCGGCGAAGGTTGACGCCTTGGCATCAGGCGGCATGGATGACTTTGAAATCCCGGCCTTTTTGCGCAAGCAAGCCGATTGAGGTTGACGCTTTGTGGGGTAGATCGGCGGCAGAGTCCTTACTTCCTCGCAGATCGTCTGCGCTTAGTAAAATAAATCGATGCTTGCCCAAAGAACGCTCAAAACCCTGACCAAAGCGGTGGGCGTTGGCCTGCACAGTGGTCAGCGCGTTGAGCTGACACTGCGCCCAGCGCCGCCAGACACAGGCATCGTTTTTCGGCGGGTTGATTTACCGTTGCCGGTGGACATCGTGGTGTCCGCCGTAGCGGTGACTGACACCCGCATGGCTTCGACCATTTCCAACGGCAACGCCAAAGTGTTCACGGTGGAACACCTGATGTCGGCCTGCGCCGGCCTCGGTATAGACAACCTGTACATCGACATCACCGCTGAAGAAGTGCCCATTCTGGATGGCTCCGCGGCCTCGTTTGTGTTCTTGCTGCAGTCGGCTGGCATTGCCTTGCAACAGTCGCCTAAAAAGTTTGTGCGTGTCATCAAGCCGGTCGAAGTCCGTGAAGGCGAGGGCGCCAGCACCAAGTGGGCACGCCTGAGTCCTTACGACGGCTACAAGCTCAGTTTCGAGATTGATTTTGACCACCCGGCGGTGGACTCCACCGGGCAACGGGTAGAGTTCGACATGGGTACCAACTCTTACACACGTGACATCGCCCGGGCCCGTACCTTCGGTTTCACCAAAGACGTCGAGATGATGCGCGCCAATGGCTTGGCGATGGGCGGCGGTCTGGACAATGCCATCGTCATGGATGACTACAAGGTGCTCAACACCGAAGGCTTGCGTTACAACGACGAGTTCGTCAAACACAAGATTTTGGATGCGATGGGCGACCTCTATTTGCTTGGCAAACCTTTGCTAGCAGCCTACAGCGCTTTCCGTTCAGGCCACGCGATGAACAATCTACTGTTGCGAGAGTTGCTGGCGCATCCAGAGGCCTATGAAATCGTCAGCTTCAGCGACGACAAAACCGCCCCCAAAGGCTTGGCGCAACTTGCGCCGGCTTGGTAGGTAGGCTGCGCTTCAAGACAAGGGCCACACCATGCTGATATTTCGCTGGCTTCTCATCGTGCTCATGTTGGCGGCAGGTGCTTGCTTCGCCTTGTTCGCCATCACCGGTCAGGCGCGCTTCAAACGCTACGGCCTGCTGATTTTGAAGTGGACGCTGGTTTCAGCTTTTGGATTCTTTGCTGTTTTGACTGTTGAGCGCTTGCGCTAAATATCGAATAAGTCGGGGGGTTTTCAATCGCAGTAGCGATCTCAGCTGAGGCAAAGCTTTAGTCAGCAGTCTTGGATTCGCAATCTCAAAGCGATCAATTTTGACCATGATCAGGACTGCATCTGCTGACCTTACAGGTTCGCTAGTGTTGCACTTCATTTTTTAACCCGGCCGAATAAATACTGATCGTTATCGGCTGCGCCCATCCCGATAAGCCCCATCCATCGCCGTGCCTAGGCCGCTGGCTTTTGCCAGCCTAGCCATGGCTGGCCCGACGTGCGCATGGGTGATGGCTAGGCCCAAAGCGTCGGCGGCGTCTTTGCCGGGCAATGACGGCAGTTTGAGCAGCCGCATCACCATTTCTTGCACCTCTGCTTTACCTGCTTTGCCGTAGCCCGCCACGGCTTTTTTCATCTGCAGGGCGGTGTATTCGCTCACCGGTAAATCACTCGCCACTAAAGCTGTGATGCAGGCGCCGCGGGCTTGGCCTAGCAGCAAGGTGGCTTGCGGGTTGACGTTGACAAAAACGATTTCAACCGAGGCTTGATCGGGCTGGTAACGGGCCACCACTTCGCGCACGCCATCGAACAAAACCTTGAGCCGCGCCGGCAACGGGCCCCCCACCATGTGCGTGGTTTTGATGGTGCCGCTGGCAACGTACGTCAGCGTTGGGCCATCGACATCAATGACGCCAAAACCGGCGATTTGCAAGCCGGGGTCAATGCCTAAGATACGCATCAGGGCACGAGCACACCGCCCATGCGCGCAACGA
>JBEDKR010000067.1:0-7946 GCA_041172005.1 Pseudomonadota bacterium | reverse complement strand
TGTCTGCCGCCGCATCTCTGACCGTGAAATAGTTCGCCATGCCCGCGCAGGCATGGGCTTTGACGAGATTCAATTCGAACTTGGCGTTGCGACCCAATGCGGCCGCTGCGAAGGCTGCGCCCGTGATGTGGTCGCCCAGTGCAGCGCGACCAGCCCAACGGCCCATCTCAAGCAGGAAACCCAACAGCTAGAGGCCCACGCATGAACAACACCACCTTGATGCTCATCACGCTTCCCATCAGCCTGCTTCTGGTGATGGGCGCTGCTTGGTGGGTGGTGCGCCGCTCCTGACGAGTTGACCCGCCGAACTGCGAGCGGTCGGGCTGAGGCTGTTCGACATTAAATGAATCAATTGAGAGCTGGGGCTCTTTTTTTGTGCCCATTTATTAAATAGAGTTGAGAATCATTCGCATTCAATGTAGACTGCGGGTCACAGCAAATCAATGCAAACACCAAGCAGTGTTTCGCTAGACCAGCTGACCCCCTTTTTTGTTTGCCATTGGCAGACTGTTGATTCGGAGAACCCCTTGACACATCAAAGAATAGCCAAAATCGCAAATAACACCACCGCGTCAGGTGTGGCCTCTGAAAAGGCCCTTCTGCCCTTGGGCGCTCTGATGCTGGCCATGTCGGTTTCAAGCTGGGCCCAAAGCACCTTGCCTGCGACAGAAATTGTCCCAGTTGAAGGAAAAACCTTGGCACCTGTGGTTGTCACGGGTGCGCGTGAGCGCGATTTGCAGACTTACCAGAGCGGCATCACCAGTTCCGGCAAAGTGCCCGTCTTGGCCAAAGACATCCCGCAGTCGCTGACCGTGGTGAACGAAAAATTGCTGCACGACCAGGGCAAAGACAGCATGAAGAGTGCCTTGGAAAACGTCATCGGCATCACCTTTGAAGCCGGCGAAGGCGGCCGCGTTGGCGACAACATCCGGCTGCGCGGCTTCAGTGCGGCTGGCGACATTTACCAAGACGGCATGCGCGACATTGCGCAGTACAACCGCGACACCTTCAATGTCGAACGCATCGAAGTCTTGCGCGGTGCGGCATCCATGCTGTTTGGCCGGGGCTCCACCGGCGGCATCATCAACCAGGTCAGCAAGCAACCGCGCCTGATGACAGAACATGAAGTCAGCGCCACCGTCGGCACACAGGGCTACCAGCGGTACCAAGGCGACTTCAACTTCAAACTCGACGACGATGCCGCGCTGCGCATCAACGCCATGACCACCGATGCAGACGGCCGGGGCGACAATGCCAGCGCCAGCACAAAAAGGCGTGGCTTGGCGCTCGACTACCGGATCGGCGTCGGCACCGCCAATGAGTTCCAGTTCAGCTACTACCACCTCAACTACAACGACAAACCCGACTGGGGCACGGCTTGGGTGAGCAACCGGCCCGCACCAGCGCCGACCAACCGCTATTGGTACGGACTGGATTCGGACTTCCAAAAAGACCAGGCCGATGCCGTGACGCTGACGCACATTCACCGCTGGAACGACGGCAGCAGCCTCAAAACCAGCGTGCGCGACGGTTATTACACACGCTCCATGTGGGCCACACAGTCAAGTTTCACCGGCGGCACCACGGCAGCCAATTTTGGCCCATCGACCGTGGTCAATCGAAGGACCAACGCCAAAGCCGGAGAAGAGCACCACACCTTTTTGCAAACCGATTACCTGACCAGCACGCACTGGTTGGGACTGAAAAACAACATACTAGTGGGCGCGGAATACGCTGTCGAAAACTCCAGTCGATCGACCTACCCGTTCTTAGTGACGACCAAAGCCCCCACCACCGTCGGCAATCCAGACAGCACGGCGATCAGTGGCAACCTGACGCAACAAGTCGCCACCCAATTCAAAGCCACCACGCTGGGTCTGTACCTGCAAGACACGCTTGACCTGACAGCGCAATGGAAACTGGTGGGCGGCGTGCGACTGGATAACTTCACTGGCGACTACGATCGTTCTGGCAGCGTAGCCCCCAACAACACAGCACTGTCACGCTCAGACACGCTGCTGAGCAAACGCCTTGGCCTGATGTACCAACCAACGGACGAAGTCAGTTACTACGCGGCTTACGGCACATCCTTCAACACCTCAGGCGACCTCTACCAGTTCGACCCGAGATCCGCCAACACACCACCCGAAAGCAGTCGCAACATCGAGGTCGGCGCCAAGTGGGAGCTGTATGAAGGCGATTTATCGCTGCGCACGGCCCTTGCTCGCACCGACAAATTCAACGAGCGCAACACCGACATCGACACCGCGACCAACTCTTACCTGCTGTCGGGCAAGCGGCACACCGACGCGCTGGAATTCGAGGTGGCGGGTCGCATCAACCCACAGTGGGACATTTTTGCCGGGCTGGGCTTCCTGCGTGCCGTCATCGACAAAGCTGGCTCCAACGAGGCGGGTCAGGCCGAAGTCGGTCAAAACCCAGGGCTGAGCCCGAGCCGCCAAGCCACACTGTTCACCACTTACCGCATCAACCAAGCTTGGCGCATCGGCGGCGGCATGACCGCCGTCAGCCAAAACAAACCAGCCAACAGCGTCACCACGCAGAATCGCGCGCCAGGCTACGTGAAGGCTGATGCACTGGTGGAATACCGTATCAACCAGTCCAATGCGTTGAAACTCAACATCGACAATCTGTTCGACAAGGTCTACTACAACACCTTGTACCGCGGCTTTGCTGCACCGGGGCAGGCCCGTTCGGTGCGTGTGACACTGACCAGCAAGTTTTAAAACAGGAGGCTTTCATGCTGCTGCGTATTCCCCACGTCTTGACGCCCGAAGAACTGGCGCAGGTGCGCCAACTCGTCCTTGGTGCCGACTGGGCTGACGGCCGCATCACGGCGGGCAGTCAAAGCGGCAGCGTGAAAAACAACCGTCAGTTGCCTGAAGAATTGCCAGCCGCCCAACAAGCGCGGCACATCGTCTCTGTCGCCTTGGCGCGCAACCCTATGTTTGTCACCGGCGCCCTGCCGAAGTCGGTTTACCCGCCGCTGTTCAACCGCTACAGCGGTGGTGCCAACTTCTTTGGGAATCACATTGACAACGCAGTGCGCACACACGCCACCACCGCCCGCCATGTGCGGACTGACATTTCGTGCACCTTGTTTTTAAGCGATGCCGACAGCTACGAAGGCGGCGAACTGGTGGTCGAAGACACCTATGGCGAGCAACGCCTCAAATTCGCAGCGGGCGACTTGGTGATGTACCCCGGCACATCGGTGCACCGGGTCGAACCGGTCACCCGCGGCGAACGCTTGGCTTGTTTTTTTTGGGTCGAAAGCATGGTCAGGTCTGACGCCCAGCGCCGCCTGCTGTATGACATGGACATGGCCATCACTGCCTTGAGACGACAAGATTTGGCACAAAATAACGAACTCAACCAAAGCTCACTTGGCGGCGAAAGGCCGGAAGTGGTGAAGCTCACCGGCTGCTATCACAACCTGCTGCGCATGTGGGCAGACGTTTGAGTCGCTGCGGCAAAGTCTTGCGAATCAAATGAGAATTATTCGTATTTGATGGCTTATAATTTAGACATCTGAACATCAACCGACTGACCTTCCGCATCCATGCCGTCTTTTTTGCCAACTCCCGCACCAGCCAAGCCCTTGCTCAGCCGCAATATGAGAATTGCCCTGATCGTCGTGCTGCTGCATGCAGGCTTGATCTGGGGCTTGCAAAGCGGCTTGCTGATCCGGGCGGCTGAGATCCTGATACCCGTCACCGTGTTGTCTCAACTGATTGACGCGCCAACGCAGGCAAAGCCAGCAACACCACAGCCTCCTGCACCGCCGAAACAGCCGAAACCGACAACGGCGCCACCGGCGCCTGTCAAGCCAGCAGCCCCGCCCGTACCAGCGCCAACGCAAGTCCAGCCTTTAGCCATGACGGCCCCGGCCGCACAGGCCACCGTACAAGCAGCGCCTGCGCCCGCGCCGTCAACACCAGCGAAGTCAGCCGCAACCATGCAAGCAGCCAATCTACCGCCAGCCCCAGCAGCAGCGGCCGTGGTGCAACAGCCCTCCAGCAACGCCGACTACCTGCAAAATCCGAAACCCGCCTACCCATCGCTGAGCGCTCGCTTGGGCGAAACCGGCAGAACGGTCTACAAGGTCTGGATTGGCGTCGACGGCAAACCGCAACGCGCCGAGCTGGTCATCTCGAGTGGCTTTCCGCGCCTAGACAAAGCCGCTTACGACACCGTCATGGCTTGGCGTTATGTGCCGGGCACGCGCAACGGCGTAGCCGAAACCATGGCCGTCAACGTGCCGATCCATTGGGAACTGCGCAGTTAACCGAACTGCCCTGCCCTGCCACCATTTCAAAATCCCGCAACCGGAGAACTGCTTCATGAATTCCCAATTTGGCCTGGCCAGCGTCTGGTCGCAAGGCGACATCGTCATCCGATCGGTCGCGGTGCTGCTGCTGCTGATGTCGCTGGCTTCTTGGATGGTCATCATCATCAAGTCGCTGGACCTGCTGCGCTACAAAAAAATAGCGCAAAACGCCGAAGGTTTTTGGCATACCAAAGACTTGGCCGCTGGATTGGCCAGCTTGGGACAAGACCCTGCCAACCCTTTTCGACAGTTGGTTGAACATGGGCGCGAAGCCACGACCCACCACCGCGACACACAAACCCAGTTGGGTGACACGCTGGACATGAGTGACTGGGTCACGCGCAGCCTGCGCCAAGCCATCGACGACTTCACCACCCATTTGCAATCGGGCATGGCGATACTCGCGTCGGTCGGCTCTACCGCCCCGTTTGTCGGTTTGTTCGGCACGGTCTGGGGGATTTACCACGCGCTGCTGTCGATTGGTGCGTCTGGTGCAGCCACCATCGACCAAGTGGCTGGCCCGGTCGGCGAAGCGCTGATCATGACGGCGCTGGGTCTGGCTGTCGCCATCCCCGCAGTGCTCGGCTACAACGCCTTGGTGCGCGGCAACAAGGGCGTGCTGCACAAGGTCAACCGCTTTGCGCATGACCTGCACGCCTACTTTGTAACCGGCGCGCGCGTCAGCGCCGGCAGTCCCGCCAAGATGCCGCATGTGGCGCCCCTGACAAAAGCCTGAGCGAGAACAACATGGCCTTTGGAACCCAAGACGACACCGACGAGGTGATGAACGAAATCAACATGACGCCACTGGTCGATGTGATGCTGGTGCTGCTCATCATCTTCATCATCACCGTGCCGGTCATGAAGCATTCAGTGAACATTGATTTGCCATTGGCCAGCAACGAGGTGCAAATCACCCAACCCGAGACGCTGCGACTCAGCGTTGACGCTCAGGGGCGCTATTTCCTGAATGAAACGCCGGTCGCCGACGACGAACTTGCGCCACAACTGAAGGCGGCAGCGGATAAAAACCCGCAGCCCGATTTGCACATCAAGGGCGACAAGGCGGTGCGTTACGAGCGTGTGGCCCAAGCCATGGCGGCAGCCCAACAGGCTGGGCTGCGCAAGATCGGCTTCATCACCGAGCCGAAGAATTAAGCTTTGGCCCTGGGTTAACGGTTCAGAGCTTCACAGACCGATGGCGGCGATACCCGCACGCGCCACTTGCGCATCTTCATTGGATTTGACGCCGCTGACGCCTACGGCGCCAAGGCAAACGCCATCTTTCATGATGGGCACGCCACCTTCGAGCAAACCTTTCAGGTGCGGAGCACTCAGAAACGAGATGCGGCCACCGTTGATCACGTCTTCGTAAACTTTGCTCTCGCGGCGGCCCATGGCGGCGGTGTTGGCTTTGGCCGGCGCAATGTGCGAAGAAATCGGTGCAGCGCCATCCAGCCGCGCCAAATGCAGCAAGTGTCCGCCGTCATCGACGATGGCAATGCTCACAGCCCAATTGTTCTTGAGGGCTTCAGCTTCGGCAGCGGCGGCAATGATCTTGACGTCTGCGAGTTCAAGGACAGATTTTGTTTGCATGTTGTTTCCCCTGTTGATCTAAAAGCTCAAGCATACGCAAGTTTTGCAGCGACTGACGGGAGCAATCACCCGCATATCAGCTGAAAGAGCCCTTACAAAAAGTAGGCAGTGCGTTTAAGAATGTAGCCATCGGGCAACTGAAGTCTTTAGAATCGTAAAAGCCTGCTCTTTGCAGGACTTCTGACATTGAACGAGGGAATACTTCATGAATGACAAAATTCAAGACTTTAGTTACGGTTACCAGCCAACCAGCCTAGAGCGGAACCGGGTTCTGCGCAACACGTATTGGCTGCTGGCCCTGAGCATGCTGCCGACCGTGCTGGGCGCTTGGATCGGCGTCGCCACGGGCATCACAGCCAACTTGGGCGGCGGCATAGGACTGGTGGTCTTTCTTGGCGGCGCTTTTGGCTTCATGTACGCCATCGAGAAAACCAAAAATTCGGCAGCAGGCGTACCGGTGTTGCTGGCATTCACTTTCTTCATGGGCCTGATGCTGTCACGCATGATCGCCATGGTGCTCGGTTTCAAGAACGGCACTGATCTGATCATGACCGCTTTCGGCGGTACGGCCGGCGTCTTCTTCTTGATGGCCAGCCTGTCAACCGTCATCAAGCGTGACCTCTCCGGCATGGGAAAATGGCTCACCGTGGGCGCTGTGGTGCTGATGGTCGGCGCAGTCATCAACATGTTCGTCGCATCGTCAGCGGGCATGGTCGTCATCAGCATGATGGCGATTGGCATCTTCAGCGCGTTCATCTTGTATGACCTGAAGCGCATCATTGACGGCGGTGAGACCAACTACATCACCGCCACCATGGGCTTGTACCTGAGCATTTTCAACGTCTTCCAGAGCTTGCTGGCATTGCTCGGCATCTTCGGCGGCGAGCGCGACTGACGCCTTCCAACAAGTTGACTTCAGCTGACGAAAAAAGGGACCCTCGGGTCTCTTTTTTCATGGCCTTCTCAAGCCGTTCAAACCCCTAAACCAGTCAAGGCCGCTCAAACACCGCCATTGACTCCACGTGCGCCGTGTGCGGAAACATGTTCACCACGCCTGCGGAGACACAGCGGTAACCGGCTTCGTTAACCAGCAAACCCGCATCGCGCGCCAAGGTGGCTGGGTTGCAGCTGACATAGACAATGCGTTTCGGCGCAGACCAACCAGCCGGCGGTGTGACCGCTGGAATCGCGTGCACGCCGGTATCAACGCCGTCTTCATACAGCGTGGCCCGCGCAGGCCCGAACGGGTGCAAGGCCACCAAGGCTTTGAAAAGCTCAAACGCACCTTCTCGCGGCGGGTCAACCAACCACTTGTCGGCCTGACCATCTTGCACCAGTAGAGCCGGCGTCATCTCAAACAAATTGCGCGCCACAAAGCGGGTCGGTGCCAGAGGAGCCAAGCCAGCGGACGGACGGGTGCTTTGGTTGCTGGCGTAATTGGCCTGCGAACGGGAGACCAGCACCTCGCTGCCTTCAATGCCCAACACCTCTGCCGCATGGGTTGCCAGCGGCAGCGTGAAGTTGCCAAGTCCGCAAAACCAGTCGATCACGCGCTCCGTTTTTTGCACTTCCAGCAAGCGCAAAGCCCGCGCCACCAAGACGCGGTTGATGTACGGATTGACCTGTGTGAAATCAGTCGGCTTGAAGGGCATGCTGACGCCGTAGTCCGGCAAGGCATAGGCGAGCTGCAGGTCGCCCTCTTTCACAGCATCGAGCAGCTTGACAGTCTCTGGCCCCTTTGATTGCAACCACCACTGCAGCCCCGGCCGCTCAGCGGCAAAGACCCGCAGGCGCGCCAAGTCGGCATCACTCAGCGGCTCCATGTGGCGCAGCACCATGGCAGTGATCGCTGGTGTGCCATCACCCGGTGCGTCGCCGCAAGCCAGTTCAATTTGCGGCAAGGTTTCGCGCGCTTCCATGCTGCCAATGAGCTCGCGCAGCGGCAGCAGCATCGCGCTGACATGCTTGGGCAACACATGGCATTCGCGAATGTCAGCCA
>JBEDKR010000066.1:0-7951 GCA_041172005.1 Pseudomonadota bacterium | reverse complement strand
AGAAACGCTGTTTCATGACCCGTATTACCAGCGCCATGTGGTCGGCGCGCCGGTGGTGCGCAAGGTTGAAGCTGGCCGGATTCACAGCGAAGCCAATTACGCAGTTTTTCGCACCAAGCTCGACAAGGCAAGCACCGTTTTCAATGTGGGTCGCTACATCGACACCATCGTGCAGACGCCTGCGGGTCTGAAATTCGCCGAGCGCCTAGTCATCTATGACAGCGAAATGATCCCCAACGCCATCATTTACCCGATATGAAAGACACCATGACCTCATGGACCGACGTGGCGGCAGAAGCCGATTTATTTGAAGGTGCGGGCATTGGCGTGCAAACGGCAAGCCATGACGTGGCCCTCTTCAGCATCGATGGTGAGGTTTTCGCCACCGACAACATTTGCTCGCACGGTCACGCCAAACTGTGCGACGGCTACCTTGAAGGGCATGAGGTGGAGTGTCCGTTTCACCAAGGCCGCTTTGATGTGCGCACGGGTGCTGCGACTTGTGCGCCGGCGACCGAGCCGGTCAAATCCTGGCCGGTCAAAATTGAAGGTGGTCGGGTTTATCTGCAACTCTCAAACTGAATAGCAAGTCAGATTAGCAAGCCGGAATAGACATCGGGATTTGATCCGTCAGACGTCGAGTCCCTTGCCTGAAAAAAGGTCGACCATGGTTTTGCGCAGCCAGATGTTGCCAGCATCGGCGTTGAAGCGTTCATGCCAATGTTGCTTGACTTTGTAGGGCGGCAAGGGTACGGGTGGCTCCAGCAATTGCACCTTTTCTTGTGTCGCCAATGCAGCGCCTAGCAAGCGTGGCACGATGACCAAAAACTCCGTCTGCGCGACGATGCGGGCGACGCCCAAAAAGCTGGGCAGGCGCAACACCACACGTCGCACGAGCTTGTGCCGGGCCAGCACTTTGTCGACGATAGAGTGGCCTGTGCCAGACGCCGTGACCAAGATGTGGCCTTCGGCCAAGAACTCGCGCGGCGTGAGCTTGCCGTGGATGCGCGGGTGATTGCTGGCGGCTAAGCAGACAAAATTTTGCGCGAACAAGGCCTGCTGGTAGAAGCCTGCTTCAAGGTCAGGCGTGAAGCCGACGGCGAGATCGATGTCGCCGGATTCCAGCCGCCGTCGGCTGTCGGGAGAAATCTTCTCGGCCTTCAAGGTCAGGCCTGGCGCGGACTGCTGAAGCTGGTTGATCAGGCGGGGCAGCAACACCATCTCGCTGATGTCGGTCATGCAGATACAGAACTCCCTCTCTGCCTGTTGCGGCAGGAAAGCGCCGCCTTGACCACGGGCTTTCTCGATGTGCAGCAACGCCTCTTGCAGGTCGGGGTAAATGCTCTGTGCCTTGGGCGTCGGCTCCATCCCCGCCGAGGTGCGGGTGAACAGGCGGTCATCAAAATGGCGGCGCAGCTTGGCCAGCATGATGCTAGCGCTGGCCTGCTCCATGCCCAGCCGCAGGGCGGCACGCGAGACGCTTTGTGTTTTGTACACCTCGACGAAGACGCCGAGCCACTCCAGATCAAGTTTGGCCATGGACCATTATATTAAAACGATATGCCAAGTATTCGATAGTCGTCTTTGACGCCATAGTCTATTGCAACGATATTTGCGGCAGATCAAAACTCATCGGAGATTTTTATGACCTATAAACCGAAAAATGCGCTGCCGGTGCTGGTTGCAGGTGGCGGCATTGGCGGACTGGCTGCGGCGCTGGCCTTGACGCGCCAAGGCTTTGACGTGAAGGTGCTGGAACAAGCGTCGGCCTTGGGCGAAATTGGCGCTGGCTTGCAAGTCGGGCCCAATGGATTTGCCGCTTTTGACGCCTTGGGCGTTGGCGAAATCGCCCGCAGCAAAGCGGTCTACACCGATTTCATGGTGATGCACGACGCGCTGGACGAATACCAAGTGGGCCACATTCCCACTGGTGAGGCCTTCCTCAAACGTTTTGGCAACCCCTATGCGGTGATCCACCGCGCTGATGCGCACATGGCTTTGCTGGATGGCGCCAAGGCCTCAGACCGCATTGAAGTAGCGACCGGAACGCAAGTGCAGCGGGTCGAGCAAGACGATGAAGGCGTGACTGTATTTGACGGCCAAGGCGGCCAACACCGCGGCGTCGCCTTGATTGGTGCTGACGGCGTGAAGTCGGCCGTTCGCCGCCAGTACGTCGGCGACGAGGCGCGTGTTTCGGGCCATGTGGTTTACCGCGCTGTGGTCGACAAAAAAGACTTCCCGCTAGACCTGCAATGGAACGCCGCGTCGATCTGGGTCGGCCCGAATTGCCACTTGGTGCATTACCCGCTGCGCGGCGGCGAACAGTACAACGTGGTCGTCACCTTTCACAGCCGTGACAAAGAAGAGTGGAGCGTGCGCATGGGCAGTCGTGACGAAGTGCTGAGCTACTTTGACGGCATTTGCCCGAAGGCCCGACAGCTGATTGAACTGCCCAAAGACTGGTCGCGCTGGGCCACCGCCGACCGCGAACCGATTGGGCAGTGGAACTTCGGCCGCGTCACGCTGCTGGGCGATGCCGCTCACGCCACGTTGCAGTACTTGGCACAAGGCGCCTGCATGGCCATGGAAGATGCCGTCACCTTGGGTGAGGCGCTGCGCGTCAGCGACAACGACTTCGACAAAGCCTTCGCCTTGTACCAGCGCTGCCGCGTCGCCCGCACCGCCCGCATCGTGTTGTCAGCCCGCGAGATGGGCCGGATATTTCATGCCAAAGGCGTCGAGCGCTTGGTGCGTAACCAGCTTTGGAAAAACCGCAGCCCCGAGCGTTTTTATGACGCCATGGAATGGCTCTACGGCTGGAACCTCGACAACTGCCTGACCGCTTAATCGACATTCATCAACGACATTCTTAAACGACATTGAGACACAACATGACCACTTTTAAACAGCCCTTGCTCACCAAAGCCACTTTGCTGGCCACTTTGTTAGCCTCTTTGCTGGTGCCTGCAGCAGCACAAACCGCCAGCAACTTCCCCACCAAGCCGGTCACCATCGTCACCGCATTTGCGGCGGGCAGTGGCCCGGATGCTGTGCTGCGTCAAGTTTCTGAAAAACTGTCTAAGTTGTGGAATCAGCCCGTCCTCATCAACAACAAGCCCGGTGGCGGCGGCTTCATCGCCATTGAGGCGACCCAACGCTCAGCGGCCGATGGCTACACCTTGATCCAGCTTGACAGCGAACACTTGGCCGCTTTGCCGCATCTCTACAAAGCCAAAGGCTATGTGACGCTGAACAACTTTGACCCGGTTGCACCGCTGTTCAGAACGCCGTTTCTCGTTGCCGTGGCCACTGACTCCAAATGGCAAAACATGAAAGACCTGATCACCGCCGCCAAGGCTGCGCCGAACGCTGTGAGCTACGGCTCTTGGGGTGTCGGCAGCCCCGGCCATTTGGGTGGCGAACACCTGTCGTTGTTGGCTAGCACTGAAGTGACCCATGTGGCTTTTCGCGAAGTCTCGCAACTCTTCACCTCCGTGGGTGCCGGTGACGTTCAGTGGAGCTTCGCCAGCTTGCCGTCCAGCCAAGGCATCTACAAATCGGGCAAGCTACGCTACATCGCCATTGCTGCGGCCAAACGAATTCCACAAATGCCTGATGTTCCTACCGTAGGTGAAGCCGGTGGTCCAGCCGGTTTTGAAGTCAACTCCTTCGTCTCTTTGCTGTCTCCCAAAGGATTGGCCAATGATGTCAAGGCCAAGATTCATGCCGACGTTTTGAAAGTGCTGGCTGACCCCGAGGTGAAAGCCCGCTTCAACACCTTTGCCTTTGAGACCATCAGCTGGACGCCAGAAGACATGCGTAAAAATGCAGAGATCAAAAGCAAAATTTACGCCGAATTGGTCAAACGCAAAAACATCAGCCTAGATTGAAAACACCATGAACGAACTCGGACGCCTCGAAGACCTGCCGACCGACTATGTCGCCGCGCTCACGGCGCAGAACCTGGTGCCGTTGTGGCCTAGTCTGCGCGGCGTTTTGCCACCGGACAAGCCGATCCCAAAAACGCGCGCCACGCACTGGCCTTATGCCGCTGTCCGGCCCTTGTTGATCCAAGCCGGCGAACTCACACCGATTGAAAAAGCCGAGCGCCGCGTGTTGGTGCTGGCCAATCCGGGTCATGGCCTTGACAAGATGCAGGCCAGCGCCGCCATGTACTTGGGCATGCAGCTGCTGCTGCCGGGTGAATGGGCGCCTGCGCATCGTCACACGCCCAACGCGGTCCGCATGGTGGTTGAAGGCGAGGGTGCGTGGTCCACGGTCGACGGTGAAAAATGTCCGATGCTGCGCGGTGACCTGATCCTCACGCCGACAGGTCTGTGGCACGAGCATGGTCACGACGGCACAGACCCGGTGATCTGGCTGGATGTGCTTGATTTGCCGCTGGTCTATTACATGGAGGCGAGTTACCACCTGAACGGTGGCCGCCAAGAAGTGACCCCCGGTCATGGCGAACGTTCTTATGCACGAGGCGGCCTGCTGCCGACACCGGTGTTCGAGCGCTCCAACAAGGCTTACCCGATGCTGCGTTATCCATGGACGGATGCACGTGCGGCACTGGAGTCGCTCGCGGCCAACCAGCCGCCAGAGCAAGCGGTCCAAATCACCTACGCCAATCCACAGACAGGTGCGCATGCAGAAAACATCTTGGGTTTTTATGCCTTGATGCTGCGTCCGGGTCAAACGCTGACGCTGCCGACGCGCAGTCCGGCGATGGTGTTCCACGTCATCGAAGGCGCCGCCAGCGTGCAAGTGGCTGATCAGAAATTTCTGCTGGCCGAGGCCGACACTTGCTGCGCACCCGGCTACACGTCGGTGACTTTGAGCAACGCATCGACCACTGAACCTGCATTCATCTTTATCGCTGACGAGACACCGCTGCACCAGAAGCTTGGCGTCTACGAAACGCGCCCCTGAATTTTCAACTTTTTACTTTGCCACTAGGACTCAAAACCATGACCACCAGCTACCTCTGGACACCGCCAGCCGTTCAATCTCTGCCCATCCGAGGCACGAGCGAACGCCTGCCGATCAACCGCATCTTCTGTGTCGGCCGCAATTACCACGCGCACGCCATCGAGATGGGCAAGCCGGTCGACAAATCGATTGAGCGTCCGTTCTATTTCAACAAGTCGCCGCAGACTTTGGTGCAAAGCGGAGCCACCGTGGCGTATCCGCCAGAAACCAACAACTACCACTACGAGATGGAGCTGGTCTTGGTCGTCGGTAAGCCGGGCTTTCGGGTCAAAGCCGAAGACGCCCACACGATTATTTACGGCTACGCCTGCGGTTTGGACATGACCCGGCGTGACTTGCAGCTTGTCGCCCGCGACAAAGGCCGCCCCTGGGATTTGGGCAAAGACTTTGAGCAATCGTCGGTGGTCGGTGAAGTCGTGCCGATGCCCGGCGTGGTGATTGAGAACGCAGCACTGGCGCTGACGGTGAACGGCCAGCCGCGTCAGAAGTCTGATCTGAACAAGCTGATCTGGAACATCCGCGAACAAATCGCTGACTTGTCGCTGTTCTACCACCTCGAACCCGGCGACCTGATCTTCACCGGCACACCCGAAGGCGTCGGCCCGGTTGTGGCGGGTGACCGCATCGAAGGCTCTGTCGAAGGTGTTGGCAGCATTTCACTGACCATCAGTGCGGCGGAGTAAGGGATGAATCTGCACAGCTTCTTTCGCAGCGGCACCTCGCACCGGTTGCGGATTGCCCTGAATCTCAAAGGACTCGCCTACAACTATCTGGCCGTGGATTTGCGCCGCGAGGAGCACCTGAGCGATGCCTTTCGCGCCGTGAATCCGCAGGGCATGGTGCCGGCTCTGGAAGTTGATGGGCAGATCAAAACGCAATCGCCAGCCATCATCGAGTGGCTGGAAGAGCGCTATCCGACGCCGCCTTTGTTGCCGCCCCATGTTGATGACCGAGCGCATGTGCGGGCATTGGCGGCTATCGTCGGCTGCGACATCCATCCCATCAATAACCGGCGCATTTTGGAAGCGCTGCGCAGTGACTTCGGCGCTGACGACGCGGCGGTCAATCGTTGGTGTGCGACTTGGATCACGGCCGGCTTCGATGCCTTTGAGGCCTTGCTGGCGGCAGACCAAGGGCGCGGTGATTTTTGCTATGGCGATGCGCCTTCGCTGGCGGACGTCTACCTGGTTCCGCAAGTTGAGAGCGCACGTCGCTTCAAGGTCGACATGGCGCGCTGGCCGCTCATCAGCGCTGTTGACGCAGCTTGCGCCAACATTGAGGCCTTCCGGTTGGCAACGCCGGGAAACCAGCCTGACGCCAGCTGAACTAAACCCCCAAAAAGCCAGCCAGCGCTGCACTCGCAGCCACCGCAGGGGCTGAACCCTGCAACACCACCGTGCCTTTTTGCAAGACGATGGCCCGGTCGGAATGGGCCAACACTTTGCGGTAGTCGCGGTCAATGATCAAGGTGGCGATGCCGCTGGCGCGGATCTGCCCGATCACGCGCCAGATGTCGGCGACGATCAACGGCGCCAGACCTTCGGTGGCTTCGTCCAAAATGATAAGTTCCGGATGCTGCATCAGCGCACGACTGATGGACAGCATTTGCTGCTCACCGCCTGACAGTTGCGAGCCAAGGTTGCTGATTCTCTCTTGCAGCCTCGGGAATGTTTCCAGCACCCGCTCAAGCGACCAGTCATTGCGGCCGTCACGGCCACGCCTAGCGGCCATCACCAAGTTCTCCCGTACCGTGAGGTTGGAGAATACGCCGCGCCCCTCGGGCACATAAGCCACACCGAGCCTCGCCACTTCGTGTGGTTTGGCGCGCGAACAGTCTTTGCCGAACAGGGTCAAATGACCATCGCGTTGCGTCACATGACCGAGCAAGCTGCGGATCAGTGTGCTTTTACCCATGCCGTTACGGCCGAGCAGTCCGATCGTTTCACCGCGCCCTATTTGCAGGTCAATGCCGTGCAGAACGTGGCTGGAACCGTACCAGGCATGGATCGCGTGCGCGTCCAGCAGCAAATCGACAGGCGCCACTGAGACGTCTTCTGTGACTGCTGCGGCTGCGTGAATGTTGCTCATGTCAATGCTCTCCGAGGTAAGCGGCCTGCACCAGTGGATTGCTGCGCACAGCAGCCGGCGTGTCGGTCGCAATCACGCAGCCGTTGACCATCACGGTGATGCAGTCAGCGATGCGAAAAATGGCGTCCATGTCGTGTTCAACCAACAAAATAGCGTGCCCTTGTTTGAGCTCTGCCAACAAGGCCAGCATGCGCTCGGTTTCTTCGGCGCCCATGCCTGCCAGCGGTTCATCGAGCAGCAGCACGTCGGGCGCAGTGGCCAGACACATGGCGATTTCAAGCTGGCGCTTTTGTCCGTGCGACAGCAGTCCGGCATCGCGGTCAAGCAGCGGACTCAAGCCACTGCGCTCGGCAGCGGCGTGCGCTGCCGCCAGACTGGCTTCGCAGTGCTGTGCATCTTGCCAAAATTGCCACGGCTTTTGGCTCGCAGCTTGTGCCGCCAGACGGCAGTTTTCAAGCACCGAGAAGCTCGGGTAAATCGTATTGCGCTGGTAGCTGCGCCCCAGACCGGCACGGGCGCGCCTTGGTTGAGTCCAGCGGGTCACGTCTTGCCCCATCAACTCGACCCGGCCACTGGACGGCTCAATCTCGCCCGACAAAATATTGATGAGCGTCGACTTGCCTGCGCCATTGGTACCGATAACCGCATGCACACTCCCGCGCGTAAGCGACAGTGACACTTTGTCAAGCGCCAGCAACCCGCCCCAACGGCGGCTGATCTCATGCCCACGCAGCAGCACGTCGGCAATAGTTTCAGACGGCTTCATGGCGCGCTCCTTCCGTACCCCGGCGGCCTGTCAGCCGTGCCTTGATTTGTCCTGGCAAACCCACCAGACCGCGCGGCAAGAAGACCACGCTGGCGATGATGG
>JBEDKR010000065.1:0-8044 GCA_041172005.1 Pseudomonadota bacterium | reverse complement strand
CAAAGCTCATGGCACTCGAACTGTTCAAGCCTTTCATCTTCTCGCGCCTAGAAGCCATGGGCATCGCGACGACGATCAAAGCCGCTAAGAAAGAAGTCGAATCAGGCACGCCAGTCGTGTGGGACATCTTGGAAGAGGTCATCAAAGAGCACCCCGTGATGCTGAACCGTGCGCCTACGCTGCACCGTTTGGGCATCCAAGCTTTTGAGCCGATTCTGATTGAAGGCAAAGCCATCCAGTTGCACCCACTTGTTTGCTCGGCTTTCAACGCCGACTTCGACGGTGACCAGATGGCTGTTCACGTACCACTGTCGGTCGAAGCGCAGATGGAAGCCCGCACATTGATGTTGGCCTCAAACAACATCTTGTTCCCGGCCAACGGCGAGCCTTCGATTGTTCCGTCGCAAGACGTTGTGCTGGGTCTGTACTACACCACCCGCGACCGCACCAATGGCAAAGGCGAAGGCTTGATCTTCTCTGACATCGGTGAAGTTCAGCGCGCATTCGACGGTGGTGAAGTCGAACTCAACGCCCGTATCAACGTGCGTTTGACCGAGTACACCAAAGACAAAGAAACCGGCGAGTTCATCCCGTCGACCAAGCTGTGGGAAACCACTGCTGGCCGTGCGCTGCTCTCCGAAATCTTGCCAAAGGGATTGCCTTTCTCCAACATCAACAAAGCGTTGAAGAAGAAAGAAATCTCCAAGCTGATCAATGTGTCTTTCCGCAAGTGCGGATTGAAAGAGACCGTGGTGTTTGCGGACAAGTTGCTGCAAAACGGCTTCCGTCTGGCGACCAAATCCGGTATCTCGATCTGCATCGATGACATGCTCGTGCCGAAAGAAAAGCCAAGCATCATCGAGCGCTCAGAAAAAGAAGTCAAAGAGATCGAGCAGCAATATGTCTCCGGACTGGTGACGGCAGGCGAGCGCTACAACAAGGTGGTGGACATCTGGGGCAAGGCCGGCGACGAAGTCTCCAAGGTCATGATGGCCCAGCTCGCCAAAGAGCGCACCATTGACCGTCACGGCAAAGAAGTCGACCAAGAATCGTTCAACTCGATTTACATGATGGCCGACTCTGGTGCCCGCGGTTCTGCTGCTCAGATTCGTCAGCTTGCGGGTATGCGCGGTTTGATGGCCAAGCCTGACGGCTCGATCATTGAAACGCCGATCACCGCGAACTTCCGCGAAGGTCTGAACGTGCTCCAGTACTTCATCTCGACGCACGGTGCGCGTAAAGGTCTGGCTGACACGGCTCTGAAAACTGCCAACTCCGGTTACTTGACACGTCGTCTGTGCGACGTGGTGCAAGACTTGGTCGTCATTGAAGACGACTGCGGTACGCACGACGGTTCCGTCATGCGCGCTATCGTTGAAGGCGGCGAGACCATTGAATCCCTGCGCGACCGCGTCCTTGGACGCACCGCAGTGGACGATGTTCTGCACCCAGAAAACCGTGCAGTGCTGGCCAAGGCTGGCGCCATGCTCGACGAAGACCTGATGGACGAACTCGAAGCTGCTGGCGTCGACGAGATCAAAGTTCGCACCGCGCTGAACTGCGCCACCCGCTTCGGCCTGTGCGCCAAGTGCTACGGTCGTGACTTGGGTCGCGGCGGTCTCATCAACATCGGTGAAGCGGTCGGTATCATCGCCGCCCAGTCGATCGGTGAGCCCGGCACGCAGCTGACGATGCGGACCTTCCACATCGGCGGCGCAGCGTCCCGTGCAGCGATTGCTTCCAGCGTCGAAGCCAAGTCCAACGGCCTGATCGGTTTCAACGCACCGATGCGCTATGTGACCAACGGCAAAGGCGAGCTGGTTGTGATTGCCCGCTCTGGTGAGATCGTCATTCATGACGAGCATGGCCGTGAGCGTGAACGTCACAAGGTGCCTTACGGCGCTATCTTGACGGTCAAGGCAGACCAAGCCATCAAGGCTGGTGCTATTTTGGCCAACTGGGATCCGCTGACCCGTCCGATCATCACGGAGTTCGCCGGTAAGGTGCTCTTCGAGAACGTCGAAGAGGGCGTCACGGTGGCCAAGCAGCTCGACGAAGTGACCGGTCTGTCCACCTTGGTGGTGATCGATCCTAAGCGTCGCGGCGCGACCAAAGTGATTCGCCCTGGTGTCAAGCTGATTGACGCTGCTGGCCACGAAGTGAAGATCCCCGGCACCGATCACTCGGTGACGATCGGCTTCCCAATCGGTTCGCTGGTGCAAGTGCGTGACGGTCAAGAAGTCGGCCCAGGCGAAGTGCTGGCGCGTATTCCGGTCGAAGGCCAGAAAACGCGAGACATCACCGGCGGTCTGCCACGTGTGGCAGAACTGTTTGAAGCCCGTACACCGAAAGACAAGGGCACGCTGGCCGAGATGACCGGTACCGTGTCGTTCGGTAAAGAGACCAAGGGCAAGATTCGCCTGCAGATCACGGCCCCTGAAGGCACGGTCTGGGAAGACCTCGTCCCGAAAGAGAAGAATATTCTCGTGCACGAAGGCCAAGTCGTGAACAAGGGCGAGAGCATTGTGGACGGCCCTGCCGACCCACAAGATATCTTGCGTTTGCTCGGCATGGAAGAGTTGGCTCGCTACATCGTCGACGAAGTGCAAGACGTTTACCGTCTGCAGGGCGTGAAGATCAACGACAAGCACATTGAAGTGATTGTTCGTCAGATGCTGCGCCGTGTGGTGGTCGGTGATGTTGGCGAATCCAGCTACATCGCTGGTGAGCAAGTTGAGCGTTCGGTCATTCTGGATGTCAACGACGCCTTGCGCGCCGCTGGCAAAATCCCAGCGACCTTCAGCAACTTGTTGCTCGGTATCACCAAGGCTTCCTTGTCGACCGATTCGTTCATCTCCGCAGCTTCCTTCCAGGAAACCACGCGCGTGTTGACCGAAGCGGCCATCATGGGCAAGCGCGACGAGTTGCGTGGCTTGAAAGAGAACGTCATCGTCGGCCGTTTGATCCCTGCCGGCACCGGCATGGCGTACCACAAGGCACGTCGGGCCAAGGAGCAAATGGACGACGCCGAGCGCCGCGCCATCGCCGAATCCGAAGCCGCTGAACTCGAGGCTTTAACGCCTGCTGAGCAAAGCAGCGAAGGTGCTGACAGCTAAGCTTGAGCCAGTCTTGATTCAGCCCTGAGCTGAATCCCCCGCAAGGGGAACGAGCCCCGCAGCCTTCATTGGCTGTGGGGCTTTTTTACGCCGCCATCGGGCATTTGTCGGCTAAAGTTGCGGACTTGGACACGCACAGAAAAATCAATTCATGAGTACAAATTCGATAGCGCTGTTGGTGCTCATGGCCTTGGCCGTCTTTTGGGGCGTCGGCGGTTACAACCGCCTGATGCGCTTGAAGAACGCGATCGGCGACGCATTCAGCGGCGTTGACTTTCAGTTCAAAGATCGGCACGACTTGCTGCTCAAACTCACCGACGCCGCCAACGAATACCTGCACCACGAGCCCGTCACGCTGACTGAGTTGATGCAGGCGCGCAGCGACTCAAGCACCGCCAACGACGCTGTTCGGGCGCGGCCGAGCCATGCAAAGCTGATCCAAGAGCTGATGGCAGCAGAGCAAATATTGAATGAAAAACTAAACAATCTGTGGGCGGCCAGCACCCATAACTTGTCGATGCTGGCAGACCCAAAGATTCGCGAATTAGCCCAGCAGATCATCACGACGCAGAGCAAGCTGGCGTTTGGCTGTCAAGCATTCAACACCAGCGTGGGTCTTTTCAACGCCGCGCGGAAACAATTCCCGACGCTGTTGATCGCACGAATATTCGGGCTCAAACCAGCTGCAGACTTGATGATCGGACTGGACACCGCTTAGTGGGTACTAACATCGCTAGTTGTACTGGATAGTACTTATGGGCGTTTGGGCAGAGCCGGTTAAATTGAACCACCAGTCAAGACGTGCCTAGCACGCGGGGAATAAGCAAAATCTCATCAACACTTGAGGAGCGATCTGATGAAAAAAAATACACTGGGCTTGGCCCTGTGCCTAGGCGCTGGCCTGTGGTCTCTGGTGGGTGTTGTGCAAGCACAAACGCCTGCACAAGCCCCCACCACGCAGCAAATGCTCTACGTCAAGAGCTTGGCTGCGACCTGCGCCAACTGCCATGGCACGGATGGCAAAGCGGTTGAAGGCTCACAAGTGGTCTCGCTGGCCGGCCTAGACAAAAACTACCTGGTCATGCAGATGAAGGCCTTCAAGGCCGGCACCCGCCCTGCGACAGTCATGCACCAGATCAGCAAGGGCTATAGCGACAGCCAGATCGACACCGTCGCCACCTATTTCGCAGCTCAGAAAAAGTAAAGGACGACCATGACCTCGACCTCATCCCCCTTGGCACAGGCCCGCCTGCAACGCCGCACTCTTCTGCAATCGACGGCCGCCCTTGGCCTGCTCGGCTTGGCCGGTTGCGCCACCAGATCTATCCCTGCACGCGCCAAAGTGGTTGTGATTGGTGGCGGCTATGGCGGCGCTACCGCAGCCAAGTACGTGCGCATGTTCTCAGACTACAAAATTGATGTGGTGCTGATCGAGCCACAAGACGCGTTCATTTCTTGCCCGATTTCAAACCTCGTGTTGAGCGGCGGCAAACAAATCGCTGACCTCACAGTGCCCTACACAGCGCTCAGCCGCCGCCACGGCATCACCGTGGTCAAAGACATGGCCAGTGCAATTGACACCCAGCGCAAGACGGTGACCTTGGCCGGCGGCGCCACCATCGGCTACGACAAACTGGTTGTCTCGCCCGGTGTTGAGCTGCAGCTCGACAGCATTCAGGGGTTGCGCGATGCGAATGCCTCGGGACAAATTTTGCAGGCCTGGAAAGCCGGCGCCGAGACCGTGGCTTTGCGCCGCCAACTCGAAGCCATGCCCGACGGCGGCGTTTTCGCCATCTCCATTCCCGAAGCGCCTTACCGTTGCCCACCCGGTCCATACGAGCGGGCCTCGGTGGTGGCCGGTTACCTCAAGGCAAATAAACCGCGGAGTAAGGTGCTGATCCTTGACGCCAACCCCGACGTCACATCCAAAGGTGCGCTGTTCAAAAAAGTCTGGGCTGAGCAGTACAAGGGCATGGTCGAGTACCGCAGCCAGCATAAAACCGTGGCCGTTGACGCCAAAGAGGGTGTCATCAAGTTCGAGATTCAAGAGGATGTCAAGGCTCAAGTGCTCAACGTCTTGCCCCCTATGCGCGCTGGCAGCATCGCCGTGAAGGCCGGGCTGAACAACCAGAACAACCGCTGGTGTGGCGTCAACTACTTGAACTTCGAATCAACTGCTGCCAAAGACGTTCACGTGCTCGGCGATGCGATCCAGATCGCCCCAGCCATGCCCAAAAGCGGTCACATGGCAAACAGCCACGGCAAGGTGGCGGCTGCCGCGATCGTGGCTGAATTGGCTGGCTGGGAGATCAACCCCGCGCCCATGCTGACCAACACCTGCTACAGCTTTGTCGACAACAAAAATGTCGTCCATGTGGCCAGCGTGCATGAGTACGTCGCCGCCGAAAAAACCTTCAAGACCGTTGCCGGGTCCGGTGGCTTGAGTCCGGCGCCGAACGAACTCGAAGGCGTCTACGCCCTCAATTGGGCCAGCAACATCTGGGCAGATACACTGCTCTGAATGACGGGGCTTCGGCCCCGCTTTTTTTATTCCTGTGGCTGCGGCTTGGCCGTGCTGCCCGCCTGAGCCCTTATGCAAGACACCCAAGACCAAACACCCCTGTGGCAACAGCTGCATGGGGCTGCAGCCCTGCTGCTCGCCGTGCGCGGCGGCCGATCCATGACGGCTGAACTCGAACGCGTTCCGCCGCACCTTCGTCCCGGTGTTCAGGCGCTGGGCTTTCATGCGCTGCGCTGGCTTGGACGGGCTGAAGCCCTGCGCCAGCAATTGGCCAGCCGGCCTCCACCGCCTGAGGCAGACGCGCTGCTCTGCGTTGCGCTGGCACTGGCCTCAGAGGTCGACGAATCGCTTTACACCGAATACACGCTGGTTGACCAAGCGGTCGAAGCCGCCAAAAACAGCGAAGACACGCGCCATCAGGCCAGCTTCATCAATGGTTGCCTGCGCCGGTTTTTACGCGAACGCGACGCCATGCTGGCCATTTGCCAGCGTAAGCCGCAAGCCGTCTGGAACCATCCACAGTGGTGGGTGGACCGGGTTCGCAAAGACCACCCGGACGCTTGGCAAGCCATTTTGTTGGCCAACAACAGCCGGGCCCCGCTGACGCTGCGTGTCAACACGCGCCTGACGACTCAAGCCGACTACTTGCAGGTTTTGCAGGATAACGGCATTGACGCCGCGCCGGTCGGCGAGCACGGCGTTATTTTGGAGAGCCCGCGTGCGGTCACGCGTTTGCCGGGCTACGCCGAAGGGCTTTTTTCAGTGCAAGACGCAGGCGCTCAACTCGCCGCCCCTTTGTTGCTGAATGGGCTCCAAGCTGCAGAGGGCCAGCCCCGCTTGCGCCTGCTCGACGCCTGCGCCGCACCAGGCGGTAAGACCGCCCATTTGTTAGAGCTGGCTGCCGCTGATGTCATCGCGCTGGACATTGACGCAGAGCGCTGCACCCGCGTGCAGAAGAACCTAGACCGCCTACAGCTGCAGGCGCAGGTCACGGTCGCCGATGCTGGTCTGCCCGAGCGCTGGTGGGACGGCCAACTCTTTGACGGCATCTTGCTCGACGCACCGTGCACTGCCTCGGGCATCGTGCGGCGCCATCCCGACGTCCGCTGGCTACGGCGTCCGACCGATATTGCACAACTCGCAGCGCAGCAAACTCGTCTGCTGGAAGCGCTTTGGCCGCTGCTGCGTGTGGGCGGTCGTTTGCTCTACTGCACCTGTTCGGTTTTCAGGGCTGAAGGCGAGCAGCAGATCCAAACGTTTGTTATGCACCACACTGACGCGTTATTAAAGCCATCGCCAGGCCATTTGCTGCCTCAAAGCAGGACCGCTGAGCCCGTCTTCCCGGACAATTTACTTCGTGAGTACGATGGTTTTTATTACGCAATTCTGGAAAAGCGCAACGCCTGACGTTGGCGTGCGGCGCGTCTGGGCGCGTTTCTTGGCAATTTTGGCGATCGGCATGACGCTCGGCATAAGCTGGCTCCCGTCAGCGCACAGCAACAGCATCATCAAGTCGGCCAACGCCGCCTCGGCCCAGCTGACCCAGCTAAAGACCGAGCGCAGTGAAGACGGCCTTTACCTCAACGCCGTTGTGGCGTTTGAGTTGCCGCACGTGGTTCAAGACGCCTTGCTCAAAGGCATTCCCCTGTTTTTTGTGGTCGAAGTCGATATCTACCGCGACCGCTGGTACTGGACCGACCAGCGCGTCGCCGGTACCGCACGCACCATCCGGCTGGCCTACCAGCCCCTGACGCGGCGCTGGCGCGTCAACATCGGCTCCGGACCGATCGGTGGTGCGTCATCAGGGCTGCGCGCTACCTTCAACCAAAACTACGACACCTTGCCAGAAGCGATGTCGGCGGTGCAGCGGGTGGCCCGCTGGAAGGTCGCCGACACTGCTGACATTCGGTCGGGCAGTGAGCACAATCTGGTTTTCAGCTTCAAGCTTGATTTGTCCCAGTTGCCCAGACCGTTTCAGATTGGTGTAGCGGGTCAGCGTGACTGGAGCATCGCCATCGAAAGCCGCCAGCCACTGCAAATGACTCGCTCAGCCGAGCCTTCCAAAGACAGCGCAGCGGCAGCTGAAGGCGGTAAGTGATGCTTGAGACCACCGTGGCCTCGCTGCGCAGCAGTCGCGCCTTTCGCTGGACCCTGGGTGTTGGTGTCGGCGTCATCGTAGCGCTCGGCTTGGTGCTGATATTTTTGCTGACGCAGGCCACCGGCAACCGTGAGCTGTACGAACGTAACTATGCGATTCTTTTCACCCTCAACATCGGCGTGGCTGCGTTGCTGTTGGTGGTCATCGGCTGGATCACTCTACGCTTGCTGCTGCGCTTACGGCAACGCAAGTTTGGCAGCCGCTTGCTGGTCAAACTGGCGGCCATTTTTGCGCTGGTTGGGCTATTTC
>JBEDKR010000064.1:0-8053 GCA_041172005.1 Pseudomonadota bacterium | reverse complement strand
TAAGAATCGCTTCATGTTTGGCGGTCAGGGCCGTGTGCCGATGGTGGTGCGCATGCCCATCGGCATCTGGGATTCATCGGCGGCGCAGCATTCGCAGTCTTTTGAAAGCTGGTTTGCCCACTTGCCCACTTGCCCGGTGTGGTGGTGCTGTGCCCCGCCACGCCACAAGACAACTATTCCATGTTGCGTGCGGCGCTGGCCAGTGGCGACCCGGTGGTCTACATGGAGCACAAAACGCTTTGGGGTTTGACGGGCGAAGTCGATGTCACGCAGCAGGCGACGCTGGGTCAAGCTCAGACGCTGCGCAGCGGCCAACATCTGACGCTGGTCAGCTGGAGCAAGCAAGTCCACGCCAGTGTGCAAGCTTGCGAGCAACTGGCGCAGGACGGCATCGACGTCGAGTTGATCGACTTGCGCAGCATCTGGCCCTGGGACCGTGCTGCGGTGCTGGCTTCTTGCGCTAAAACAGGGCACTTGTTGGTCGTTCACGAGGCCGTACAGGCGGCAGGCTTTGGCGCTGAAATCGCGGCGACGGTTGCCGAAACCATCGGTTGCAAGGTCAAGCGTTTGGGCGCACCGCGCATTCCAGTGGGCTATGCGCCGGTTCTCGAAGCTCAGTCGCGTGTGTTGGCTGCCGACATTGCGGTTGCCGCGCGCAGCCTGCTGAACTAAACCCTTTCTTTGTTGTGCTTCAAGGTAAGCCCTAATTGCCGAGCTGCTGTTGCGCCTTTAATCTCTTCGCTCTACTTATGTCACTGCTCTCTGAAATAACCACGCCGCCCGGCAAAGCACCAAATCCTGCTGATCAGGACGAAGTCACCGTCATCCCCCTGAAGATTGAAGACTGGCTGACCGTCATCGTCATGGGCTTGCTGGCGCTCATCACCTTTGCGAATGTGTTGGTGCGTTACTTCACCAGTCAGTCGTTTGCCTGGACCGAGGAGTTCTCGGTGTTTCTGATGATCGCGCTGGCGTTGGTGGCCGGCTCGGCTTCGGTGGCACGCAACCGGCAAATTCGCATCGAGTACTTTGCTGACAACGGCCCGCTGGCACGCCAGCGCGCACTGGCACGTTTCGGCGCCATCATGGTGTTTTTGTTGTTCGTGTTGATCGCCGTGCTCAGCACGCGCATGGTCTACGACGACATTCGATATGGCGAGACTTCGCCGGGCATTGGTGTGCCGCAATGGTGGTACACGATCTGGCTGCCGATCATGTCGGTCGCCATTGCCGGCCGCGCGCTCGGTCTGTTCATTCGACGTGGGCGGCGCGCATGATTCCAACGCTACTCTTCGTTGCCTTCATCGTCATGCTTTTGATGGGCGTGCCGATCGGCGCTGCCTTAGGGCTGGCCGGTGCGGCTTGCATCGCGCTGGCGAATGCCGATGCGCAGTGGTTCGGCCTGTTGGCCGTGCCGCAAAACTTCTACGCGGGGCTGGGCAAATACCCGCTGCTGGCGATCCCCATGTTTGTCTTGGTTGGCTCGATCTTCGACCGTTCAGGCGTGGCCTTGCGGCTGGTCAATCTGGCGGTGGCCATCGTCGGGCGCGGGCCCGGCATGTTGCCCTTGGTCGCTATTGCGGTCGCCATGTTTCTGGGCGGTATTTCTGGCTCCGGTCCAGCCAACGCAGCCGCCGTCGGTGGGGTGATGATTCTGGCCATGAGCCGCGCTGGTTATCCGCCAGCTTTTTCTGCCAGCGTGGTGGGTGCTGCTGCGGCCACCGACATCCTGATTCCGCCGTCGATTGCCTTCATTGTTTACTCGGTGTTGGTGCCCGGTGCTTCGGTGCCAGCGCTGTTTGCCGCCGGCATGATTCCAGGTGTGATGGCTGGTTTGGCCTTGATGATCCCGGCCGTCTGGCTGGCACGCAAACACAACATGGGGGCGCTTGAAGCGTCGCTGCCGCGCCCTGAGTTCTGGAAAAGCCTGCGCGAAGCGGTCTGGGGTTTGGCCGCGCCAGTGCTGATTTTGGGCGGTATGCGCGCCGGTTGGTTCACGCCAACTGAAGCTGCGGTGGTGGCGGTGTTCTACGGGCTCTTCGTTGGCATGGCGATTTACAACACCATCAAGGTTCGAGATTTGTTCATCATCTTGCGCGAGTCGGGTGAGTTGTCCGCCGTGATTTTGCTGGTCGTGTCGCTGGCCGGCATTTTTGCGTATTCACTGTCGACGCTGGGCGTGATTGACCCTGTCGCGCGCGCCATCGTGAATTCCGGGTTGGGCGAATACGGTGTGCTGGCGCTGCTGATTTTGATGTTGGTGACGGTCGGCATGTTTCTGGACGGTGTCTCGATCTTCTTGATCTTTGTGCCGCTGTTGCTGCCCATCATGCAGTTCTACAAGTGGGACCCGGTTTGGTTCGGCGTCATCCTCACACTCAAGGTGGCGCTGGGGCAGTTCACCCCGCCGCTGGCCGTTAATTTGATGGTCTCTTGCCGCATCGCCAAAGTGCCGATGGAAGAGACTGTGCGCTGGGTCGGCTGGATGCTGTTCTCCATGTTCATCGTGATGGTGCTGGTGATCGCCTTCCCGGAACTCGCGCTGTGGTTGCCGCGCCGGTTGGGCTATTGAACCGCAGTCGCCGCCACTGAGAACCCATTTTCAAAACCTGTTTTCTTCCCGTTTTTTGTTTGTCACTCGCATCCCGCATTCATACTAAAAGGAGACTTCTATGAAATTCCGCCGTACTTTGCTGGGCTTGGCCCTGGCTGCTACAGCCCTTGGTTTTGGCACAGGCGCGATGGCGCAGGCTGGCTACAAGTCAGAATACAAAATGTCGCTGGTGCTGGGCCCGCCAACACCTTGGGGCATGGCCGGCAAGATCTGGTCTGACCTGGTCAAAGAGCGCACCGCTGGCCGTATCAACATCAAGCTGTTTCCCGGTGTGTCGCTGATTCAGGGTGACCAGACGCGTGAGTTCAGCGCGCTGCGCCAAGGCGTGATCGACATGGCGGTCGGCTCGACCATCAACTGGTCGCCGCAGATCAAGGAACTCAATCTGTTTTCGATGCCATTCCTGATGCCGGATCACGCCGCCATCGATGCTTTGACGCAGGGTGATGTTGGCAAGAAAATTTTTGCGACGGTCGACAAAGCGGGCGCGATGCCTTTGGCTTGGGGTGAAAACGGTTTTCGTGAACTGACCAATTCAAAAAAACCGATCAAGTCGCCGGCTGATTTGAAAGGGATGAAAATCCGCGTCGTCGGATCGCCGATTTACTCGGATATGTTCACCGCCTTGGGTGCCAATCCGACGCAGATGAGCTGGGCTGACGCACAGCCAGCGCTGGCCAGCGGCGCGGTCGACGGTCAAGAAAATCCGCTGTTTCTGTTCACCGTGTTGAAGATGCACACCGTCGGTCAGAAGTTCGTCACGACTTGGGGCTACGTGGCCGACCCGCTGATCTTCGTGGTCAACAAAGAAGTCTGGGCTTCGTGGACACCCGCTGACCAAGCCATCGTGCGGCAAGCCGCCATCGACGCCGGCAAGCAAGAAATCGTGATTGCACGCAAGGGTCTGATTGAAGCTGACAAGCCGGTGTTCAAGGACATCGCCGCGATGGGCGTGACCGTGACGCAGCTGACGGCTGAAGAGCGTGCTGCGTTTGTCAAAGCGACGCGTCCGGTCTACGACAAGTGGACCAACACTGTGGGCGTGGACTTGGTGCGAGCTGCCGAAAAAGCAGTGGCTGAGCGCAAGAAGTAATTTTTTCCCAGCAGTTCCGAAAAAGGCCTCCCGCGTGCGAGGCCTTTTTCATTTTGACAAAGCGCAAAACGCTAAAAACCGCAGATTGAACAGAAACGACCAGCGGTGATAAGCTCCCATTTCAATTTTTAAAAGAAAGCGAGTCACACCATGCCCGGACTTTTGCCCAACGTTGACCCTGATGGCCTGCTTGAGTTTTCGGTGGTTTACACCGATCGCTCGCTCAACCACATGTCCAAAAGCTTTCAGGGCGTGATGACCGATATTTCCGGCATCCTCAAGGAGGTGTACAACGCACATTCTGTGGCCTTGGTGCCCGGCAGCGGCACCTACGGTATGGAAGCCGTAGCGCGTCAGTTCGCCGCTGGCAAGCATGTGATGGTTATCCGCAACGGCTGGTTCAGCTATCGCTGGACGCAGATTTTTGACATGGGCAACATCCCGGCGTCGCACAGCGTGATCAAGGCACGCCAAACCAGCCAAGGCGCGCAAGCGCCGTGGGCGCCCGCTCCCATCGCTGAAGTGGTGGCAGCGATTGCCAAAGAAAAGCCCGCACTGGTGTTTGCACCGCACGTCGAAACCTCCTCCGGCATGATCTTGCCTGACAACTACATGCGTGCCGTGGCTGAGGCCGTGCATGCGGTGGGTGGCTTGTTTGTGCTGGACTGTATTGCCTCTGGCGCCATGTGGGTTGACATGCAAGCCAACGGCGTTGATGTGTTGATTTCAGCACCACAAAAAGGTTGGAGCAGCTCACCTTGCTGCGCCATGGTCATGCTCAGCGAGCGCGCCCGCGTTGCCATTGACGGCACCACCAGCTCCAGCTTTGCCTGCGACCTGAAAAAATGGCTGCAGATCATGGAAACCTACGAAAAAGGTGGCCACGCCTACCACGCGACCTTGCCGACTGACGCGCTCACGCGGCTGCGCGCGGTGATGAAAGAAACCCAAGCCTACGGCTTTGCCAAGGTCAAGGCAGAGCAGGTGTTGCTGGGTCAAAAAGTGCGCGCCATGTTCGAAAGCCGTGGCCTGCCCAGTGTCGCCGCAGAAGGATTCAAGGCCCCTGGCGTGGTGGTCAGCTACACGACCGACGCTGACATTCAGTCCGGTAAAAAGTTTCTCGACCAAGGCCTGCAGACCGCCGCCGGCGTCCCTTTGCAATGCGACGAAAGGGCTGACTTCAAGACCTTCCGTGTTGGTTTGTTCGGGCTGGAAAAGTGGCACCAAGTCGACCGCACGGTGACGAATCTGGCTGGCGCGCTGGACCGCATTGGTTTGGTTGAACCCGTGGCTGAAGCTGTTGCTGGCTGATAATCTGTCAGCTTGCTGAGTTCCGTTCAACCTGATGAAGAGATATGTCGATGAAATGTGCGTTGGTCGGTTCCCGTTTTTTCGCCGCCTCTGTCTTTGAGGCCTTGCGCCACGAAGAAGGCATTGAGTTCACCAGCATCGTGGCGCCTGCTGCCGACGACAGGTTGGCGCTGGCGGCGCGTGCCGCTGGCATTGCGGTGCATGTGCTGGAGAACCCGAAGATCGTGCCGGGCGAGGCGATTGCAGAGGGCACTGACCTCATCATCGCCGCGCACACGCACGCTCGTGTCAGCGACGATGCGCTGGCGCGTTCGCGCCTAGGCGGCATTGGGTACCACCCTTCGCTCCTGCCCAGACATCGCGGCATTGCCGCCGTCGAATGGACGATTCTCGAAGGTGACGTGATCGCTGGCGGCTCGGTTTACCACTTGGCCGATGGCTGGGATGCTGGTGCCATCGCCGCGCAGGACTGGTGCTTTGTCAGCCAGGGCGAGACCGCCCGTGAGCTGTGGGAGCGTGCGCTGGCGCCCATGGGCATTGATTTGCTGCGCAAGGTGGTTCAGATCGCCCGCGTGCAAGGCAGCGTTCCGGCCAACCCGCAAGATCAACGCTTTGCCACGCGGGCCCCGATGATCCGCAAGGCGGTGGTGTTGACCGAGGAGTCCTCGCCGACCGTTACTTCTTTGGTGGTGTCGATCGTCGGCGCCGACCGTCAAGGCATCGTCAGTTCTTTGGCTGAGCGGGCGCAGCGCTTTGGCGCCAACTGGGCCGCCAGCCGCATGACCCGATTGGCCGGCGAGTTTGCCGGTATGGTTCACCTCGAAGTGCCGCGTGAGAACGCCGATGCCTTGGCGACTTCGCTGCGAGATTTGGCGTCCAGCGGTTTGCAAGTCGTGGTGGCCAGAAGCGACGGCGCGAATGTGGCCAGCACCCTGCGTGTGGTGGAGCTGGAACTGGTCGGCGAGGACCGTCTTGGCATCGTCAGCAACCTGACGAAGCTGTTGGCCGGGCGAGGCATCAGCATTGAGAGCATTCACACCGACATCGTTCGCAGTGGTGTGTCCGGCAAACAGACCTTCAAGGTTGAAGCGCATCTGCTGGTGCCAGCCAGCGTGTCGGTTGAAGCGCTGCAACAAGAAGTCGGCTCACTGGCCCGCGAGATGATGCTCGACATCGCTTTGGGCGAGCGGCAAACCCCGAGTCTTTAAGTTCAAGTTAGTCCGCCACACCGCGCCGAAAATCGGTGGGTGTGCAACCTGCCCAGACGCGAAACGCCCGGATAAAACTCTTCTCATTGCGAAAGCCGGAGGCCGCCGCCACTTGCTTGACCGGCTGCGTTGTACGCAGTAACAAGTCCTTGGCTTTTTGGCCGCGCACCTCGTCTTTGAGTTGTTGCAGCGACGCACCTTCTTCTTGCAGTTGTCGGTGCAAAGAGCGGGGCGACATGTTGAGCGCCGCGGCTAAGGTGTCGGCGTTGTGGCTCAAGACGTCGGCGTTGCTCAGGGCTTGGCGCACCTGCTGCACCAACAAACGGTCGCGGCGGTAGGGTCGCACGGTCAGCGGCAAGGCGCGCTGCAACATCTGCTGCAGCGCTTTTTCGTCACGCCGCAAAGGCAGGGCCAGATACCGTGAGTCAAAATGCAGCTCAGCCTGCGCGGCATCAAACCGTATTGCGCCAGGAAACATCAGTGCAAAGGCTTCACCGTGCGGTGGCGGGGCGAACGGGAAGTGCGCAGCTTGTAGCGGAATGCGTGAGTCGATGTACCAGCAGGCCAAGCCGTGAATATTGCGAAGCACATGCACCAAACAAAACTCGCGGGCGCCTTGCCCGTGTCTGGCCAGATCACCGCGTTCCTCCAGCACGATGGCCGTGCTGTCGCCGGATGTGACGAGTTTCAGGTGAATGTCGTCGGTCAACAAGGCGTGGTGGCGACACCAGCGCTTCAGCGCCATGCCCAAGTCTGGCGCGCTAAGCGACGCGCGTGCCAGCATGCCGTAGCTGCCCCATGGCAGCCGCCGGCTGAAAGCGCCCATGGCTTCATCGTCGAGTTCTTGCATGGCGGTGCCAGACAGCACTTCCATTTGATGCGTCGTGATGTTGGCATCGAATTTTTTTAATTGGGCTGGCGTGATCTGTGCCAGCTTCAACACGCTCGCTGGGCTGAGTCCGGTGCGCCGGTAGACCGCTTCAATTTCTCTCGCGTACGCCATGGGGGTCGCGGCAACAGGAGATGGCGGTGGAGTTGTCGGCGTTGATGGCGCGAAGGGAGGCATGCGAACAAGCATAGGCCAAGTTTGCGCGGGTCTGGCAGGATTTGCAACCTTTGTGGCGGCTGAGTCGTTCATTTTGGGCCTAAGCTGTCGCATTGGCGCGAGCACTACGCAGCGCCCTGCCAAGTCCTGCTAAGGGGAGACACATGACATTTCTGGAAACCAAGCTCAACGCCCGATCCGCTGACTTTCTAGCCAATGCGGCCGTCCTGCGCGAACAGGTACAGGAATTACAAACGCAGGTTGCCAAAGTCGCAGCCGGTGGCGGTGAAGTGGCCCGCGCCAAACACGTCGCGCGTGGCAAGTTGCCGCCGCGTGAGCGGGTGCAGATGCTGCTCGACCCCGGCACACCTTTTTTAGAGTTGTCACCGCTGGCGGCGTTGGCGATGTACCCAGACCGCGACGGCACTGACAGCGCGCCTTGTGCCGGTGTCATCACCGGCATCGGCCGTGTCAGCGGCATCGACTGCCTGATCATTTGCAATGACGCCACGGTCAAAGGCGGCACCTATTACCCGATGACGGTGAAGAAGCATTTGCGGGCACAAGAAGTCGCCATGCAAAACAACTTGCCGTGTATTTACCTGGTCGATTCGGGCGGCGCCAACTTGCCGAACCAGGACGATGTGTTCCCTGATCGCGATCACTTCGGCCGCATTTTTTACAACCAGGCCAACATGAGCGCGCAGGGCATCGCGCAGATCGCCGTCGTCATGGGCTCGTGCACCGCCGGCGGCGCGTATGTGCCTGCCATGAGTGACGAA
>JBEDKR010000063.1:0-8099 GCA_041172005.1 Pseudomonadota bacterium | reverse complement strand
GCCAAGATCAGTACCACGCCCGCTGTCAGCGTGCCTTCAATGAGCGTGCGCACCGACATCGAGCTGGCACCGACTCGCCACTTGATGGTGTCCAGTTCCGCCAAGATCAGTGGCAACAAGCCGCTAAGCCACAGCACCAGACCCAGCCAGACCAGCCAAGAAATCGTGCGCTCAAGAGCACGCACCAACGGCGCGTTCTTGAAGGCCACTTGCAAAACCTTGACGCCCAGACGAATCACGGCGAGCGCCACGAGCACCGGCATGGCCACCGTGAAAACAGTGATCGGAAGCGCTGCAGCCAGCAGCATCGCCCGAGCGGCGTAGCCGAGGCACAGCAGCAACACGGGGAACATCACACCGTCCAGAATTTTCCGACCGAAGAGAATCGATCGGTCGTCCCAGGTGCCGACGACACGACGCAGCAGCGAAGTGAAAAACCAAGCTAAGCCCATGCAAATGGCCAGCGCCATAAATTCAATCAAGGCCGCCTTCTGGGCCAACGCCATGAACCAAGCTTGCAAGCTTTCAACGTGGATGGACGAGGTCATGGTGGTCATGTTAAAAAATCACAGGTCAGCCAATACACGAACGTGCGCTTCAACGCTGCGGGCCAGCGCATCGAGGTTGTAGCCGCCTTCTAGGGCCGAGACAATACGGCCCTTTGCATGGCGTTTCGCCACCTCTTTGATGCGTTGCGTGATCCACGCGTAGTCTTGCTCCACCAAACCTAGCTGGCCAAGGTCATCTAGACGGTGCGCGTCAAAACCAGCGCTGATGAAGATCATCTCCGGCTTGAATTCTTCCAAGCGCGGCAACCACGATTTCTCGATCAATTCGCGTATGTAAGGACCTTTGCTGTAGGGCGGAATCGGCAGGTTCACCATGTTGGGTTCATCACTGTCAGCGCCGCTGTTCGGGTACAGCGGGTGCTGAAAGATGCTGAGCATCAAAATGCGCTCGTCGCCGGTGATGATGTCTTCAGTGCCGTTGCCATGGTGCACATCAAAGTCAACAATCGCGACGCGCTCAAGCCCGTGGCGCTGCAGCGCATATTTGGCCGCCACCGCCACGCTGTTGATGAAACAAAACCCCATGGACTTGCTGCGGCACGCATGGTGGCCAGGTGGCCGAACAGCGCAAAAAGCGTTTTCAATTTCACCGGCCATCACTGCATCGGTGGCCGCCAGCGTGGCACCGGCAGCGCGCAGCACGGCGTTCCATGTGTGCACATTCATGGCGGTGTCGGGGTCCAGCTGCGCATAAGACGGACCGCCAGCGTTGATGTCGTCAGCGAGCTGGCTCGACAGGCCATGCAACGCCGCCACCAGCATGCGGTCGTGCGCCAACTCAAGATCGCCCAGCGGTGCCAGTGGCGCTTCGCGCCGGTCTAGTACATCGGCCACGCCGGTGATCAGCAAGCGGTCTTCAATGGCGTCTAGCCGTTCGGGGCATTCCGGGTGACCGGGGCCCATTTCGTGTTTGCGGCAGTCTGCGTGGGTGAAATAGCCAGTCTTGTTCATCAGATTCGGCGGTCAGGTTGTGTTGAAGAGACAATTTTTACCAATTTAGCTTACCACGCAAGTGGAAGCCAAACAGCTGAGTTAGCCGACTGACAAGGCTTCTCAATCCACCGCCTCAACTGCCGCAGACATGCCTAGAATTGACACGTCGACATGCTGTTTTTTTGTCTTTCAACAATGCCTCACGCAGGACCCTTTTTGACACACGCTAACGCCCTTCAAACGAGCCCCCGCCCAGCGAACGCGTCATGGCTACGCCTGCGTTATCGGCTCTTGGCCTGTGCACTGACCATCTTCGGGACGACGCTGGCAGCCCATGCCGCAGACAACGCGGGGCAGCCAGAGCAGCCCGTCGCAGCAAAAAGCCAAGCAGTGACCAGCCATACCAAAACCAAGGCCGAGAAAACCGTCAAAAAAACCAAACAAGTCCAAGCCAGCAAACACAAACGGCACCCTAAAGCGCGCCCAGCCGCTAGCGTCGGCCCGGCTTACGCCACGCGGCCCGAGGTCATGCGCTTTGCCGACGAACTGGCCGAACGGCGCAACCTGAATCCGCAGTGGGTGCGCCGTGCCATCGGCCAAGCCACGCTGGTGCCAGCCGTGGTGCGGCTGATGCAGCCATCGACCCAGCCTTTTGTCAAAAACTGGGCAGCGTACCGCGGCCGCTTTATTGACGCCGCCCGCATTGACGCCGGCGTGCAGTTTTGGAAAGACAACCGAGCCACGCTGGCGCGGGCTGAAAAAGAATACGGCGTACCGAGTGAGATCATTGTTGGCATCATCGGTGTCGAGTCCATTTACGGCCGAAACACCGGCAGTTTTCGCGTCATCGACGCCATCACCACGCTCGCCTTTGACTTTCCGGCCTCGCACCCAAGGGCCGCCGAACGCGCCGAGTTTTTCAAAGGCGAAGTTGAGCAATTTTTGAGCTTGCAAAGCCGCATGGGCGCTGATCCATTGGTGCCGCTGGGCAGCTACGCCGGTGCCATGGGCATGCCACAGTTCATGCCGTCCAGTTGGGTTCGGTTTGCAGTGGACTTTGACGGCAACGACAAGATCGACCTCTGGAACAGCCCGGCTGACGTCATCGGCTCTGTGGCCAACTACTTCAAAGCCTTTGGCTGGCAGCCCGGCATGCCGACACATTACCCGGTGAGTTTTGACACTGCAAAGCTTGATCTTGACGCCTTGATGGCACCCGACATCTTGCCGACCTTCAGCGTCGCCAGCTTCACCGCCAAAGGCGCGCTGTTGGCAGCCCCCGCACTTGCTCACAAAGGTCCGTTGGCTCTGGTCGAACTGCTCAACGGGACAGACCCCGCCAGCTACGTGGCAGGCACCGAGAACTTTTACGCCATCACCCGCTACAACTGGAGCAGCTACTACGCCATGGCGGTGATTGATTTGGCAGAGGCGATCGCGCGGGAATTGGAAAACAAGCGCTGATCCATTCGACCCATGAACCCGCTGAACCCCAAAAAACTGCTACTCAGCAAATGGACCGCTGTGAAGCCCGTAGCCAAACAAAAGCACTTCCTAGTCAGCCGTGTGATCCAACCCCTCTTGCCCACTGACCCGATTGAATCGGTGGAAATTGAAGCCGTTTTTTCGAAAGCCACGCAGATCATTTCATGGCGGGAATTGCAAGACGACAGCGTCTGGCGGCAGGGCTGGGTTTGAGTTGAAATTGGGCGATCCCGAAACCTAGATCTTGCTTGATGATCGCTATGAATTTTTAAAATTTCTCAAGGATTAAAAATTTTTATGCTTCGAATTGCATTGAGTTTTATCGCACTACTGACATTATCTACAAGCACTACAGCGACTGAGATGCCCTATGGGTCGCTTGTGACAAATGGCTTTCGCACTCAAGCCAAAATTACCTATGTGAACCCCCCTCGTGAATTGCAAGCACTACCATCAACAACTGTCGCAGTAACCAATGCGGCCAAGCAAGTTTTAGATGAACTATTTGTTCGCAACAACACAAAGGCTTTGGTTGTCGTACGTGACTCTCAAATTCTTTACGAACGATACAGTTTTGGTGTTGGCAAAAGAAACACGCCCTTAGGTTACTCCATGTCAAAAAGCTTGACTGCACTTGCTGTGGGACGAGCTATTTGCGACGGTCACATCACAACAATTGAGGACCCTATCAAGAAATATGTTTTAAGTTTGTCAGGAACTTCATGGGGTGAAGCCAGTGTCAAAGATGTTTTGCGCATGTCGAGTGGAGCGTACAAAACTGAACAAAGGTTTGACGGGCACAAGACGCGCGAACAACAACTGAGTGTTGGCTCTGCCATTGCAGACGGAAAAATGACTGCTGACTTTCTCGATTTGATGAAGGCAAACGATGAAAAAAATTACCCTCCAGGTAACGTTTACAACTACAGTAATTTTGACACTGTCGCATTGGGCTTACTGGTTCAAGCTGCAACTAGGATGTCTTTTTCAGAATACTTTGAAAAGGCTGTTTGGCACACGATTGGTGCGGAATCTCGTGGCGCTTGGTTTGTAAACAGCAATGGACAAGCATCAACATATAACGGATTTAGTGCAACACCTCATGATTGGATACGAATCGGTGTCATGGTGCTTAACGAGCTTATCAACACAGACTCCTGCTTTGGAAAATTTCTCAAAGATGCAACATCTAATCAAATCTCATCAACAGGTGCGGCAGCTTCATATGGCTACCAAATTTGGGTAGGTTGCCATGCTTCTGAAACAGATTTTTGTTTTGTGGGATTTGGGGGCCAGTACTTGCTTTTTAATGTTGCCACTAAAACAGTTATTTATCACCACGCCACGACTTTCTCTCCTGTTGTTTGGCAAACACCGAAAGTGATGGACGAACTGATACCAGCTTTGGCTAAAGCGAAGCAATAAAGTTGCATGCACTCTGCGGTTCAATTTCAATAGCCTAACTAAGGCAAGTCAGGTGCATGAAACCGACATGTCATCGAACTAGCGTCAACAAAAGAATCGGCTCAGATTGCCCCACTACATTAGCCATCAACTGCGTAACTGTCGCAGTGGTTAATGCCTCGGGCGTTTTAGAGTGAAAATAAATTCACCTTTCTCTGGATTTTTACTCTGGTAATTCAAACACCCGAAGCGCATTTTTATAAGCGACCTTGACAAGGGTCTCAGGCTTCATGGCTGCAAGCGCCTTGGTGCGCATCAACTGTACGATATCGCCATAACGCTTCATCAACCCGCAACAGGGGTCGGTACCCATCATGACCCGGTCTGGGTAGTCTTCAATCATCTGTAACCACCGCGAATTGATCCCTTCAGGAGTCACGATGCGTTTAACCCCGTGAATATGAGTAGCACCACTGATTTCACACATGACGTTTGGAACTGCGTCAAAAATTCGGCGAATATCATCTGGTGAGCCGATAGGCATGCAATGCGACACGATGGTCAATGCTTTGGGATAACGCTTAGCCATCATGACAATTTGATCCACGGTGCGTGAATCCTTGTTGTAATGAATTTGCACAAATCCACTGTAAACATCCGCAATTTCGTACATGCGCAGAACAACTGGACTGTCTAGCGGGATGGATCGACCAAAGGGATCATTCGGAGCAACGTTACTACGGTTGCTGATGTGAATTTCTCCAAAACCTCGGACTTTGCCTGCCGCCATCAGCGCCTCAGCCTCACGAAAGAACTTCACAAACACTGGGTGCTCAATATTCAGCAAACCTTGTTCACCGGTAGACAGCAACACCTTGGTGAATTCAGCCTGTCCTAATGCAGGCAAATAATTCGCACCCAGCGCCACCTTTATGTCCGCGGTGTAGTCGCCAACACCGCCTCCCCAGCGGACGTTGTTGTCCTTCATCCGCTGCATCATCTGCGCAACAGATTGGCGCCCAATGTCAAAGTGCATATGCACATCAGCAATCGGAACAGACTGAGCCAATGCCTCACTTTCAGGGCGTGGGCCAACAGGGTATCCCCAAGCGGCGGGCTGAGCCTGTGCCAACATGACCCATGCGAGACAGCCAATAGTCGTGAGTATTTTTTTCATCGGTACTTTCAGTAAAGATCCGAAATAACGATCCAACCGACACGTTGATGAAGTTGGGCAATGCGCTCAAACGAGCGGCAGCACATCGGCTGTCGGCCTAGATGGCGTGCGGGCCACATTCATCACCCAGCAGACCATCGCAAAGTAACCGATGAGCGTGCTCAGCTCCACGACATCGGCTTCTCCGAAAGCCAGCACGGCACGCTGGTACGTTGCGTCCAGCACCTCGTGCTGATTCAGCAACTCGACGCAAAAATCGTACGCTGCTTGTTGCGCTTCATTCAAGCTCGATGGCACAAGTTTGTTGCGAATGGACTCCAGCGCCACTGCCGGAATACCGGCGGCGGTCGCCAGCGGCGCATGCATGACCCACTCAAACTGGTTGCCAACATGGCTGGCCACCACGCAAACGACCAACTCTCGAACATCGGCAGGCAACTGACCGCCAAAGCGCAGCGCTTCGCCGAGTTGGGCTACAGACTCAAGGATGTCAGGCTTGTGCAACAGGGGCACAAAAGGACCATAAACAGCCTTTCGAGGACCATTGATCAGTGCCGTTGCAACCTCTTGCTGACGGACACTCATGACGTCAATGGCTAGCAGCGGCAGCCGTTCGCCGCCGCGCCCTTGTTCGATGGCGACGGGTTTTGCAGTGAGTGACATCCGGGTTTACTTTCAGTTGATTTAACTGCCGGTCAAGTCTTTGACCATTTGCCCATACCAACGCAAATCTTCTTGCCAAAGCTGGGGGCGCCGGTAGACATCATCCGTCACGGTTTGAAGCAGATGGCCTTCAGGCCCCATCTTGTAGTCAAACTTCACGCTGACGGCTTCCAGCGGCTCGGTGTTCACCAGCATGTAGCAAAGGTTGTCAATCATGACGGGCGTCATCGGCTGCCCCTTGGCTTGCTGGCCAATGTACTGCGCCACACTGCGGCCCATGCGGTTAGCCACGTGGCCGCTCTTGGGGTAATGGCCAAACTGGGGGGACACAGCGCCCACGCTGTCACCAATCACAAACACATTCGGGTCGTCCTTCATGTTGTAGAACCGAGGGTGCACCGCCGCCCAGTTGGACGGTTTTCCGTCAGCGGTTTTACCCACAGCGCCTAGCTTCCAGACCAAATCTGCCGCTTGGTGATGGCCCATGAAAATGGCATCGTCGAACTTGAAGTCACCCGCCATGGTTTTCACCACCTTATTGAAGGGGTCCAGCTCTTTAACGCCGGCGTTGGGCACATAGGTGATTGTGTCGTGATACAGCTCATCGAACGCCATGCGGTAACCACCACCAATCGGCGCGATGAAAGGCTTTGGGTCCAAAATCAAAATCTTGGCCGGAATCTTGTTGCGCTGAAAGTGAGATGCCATCAAACACGCGCGCTCGTACGGCGAGGGTGGGCAACGGTGCGGTGGTGGTGGCAAGGTCATCACGATCGTGCCGCCTTTGAAGCCCTTGATTTTTTCCTTCAATGCCAAGTGCTCCGAGCTAGGAACATAGGCGCTTGAGTAATGCGTGTGCGTGTAGGCAATCGCTTGACGGTCATTGCCAAACCAAGGCTCGTACGACACGCGAATACCTGCCGACACCACCAACCAGTCATAGTCGACAAAACCTTGTGCCGTGTGCACGCGCTTTTTGTCGCGGTCAATGTCGGTGATTTCAGTTTGAACGAAGGTGTAGCCACTGCGTTTGGCCGCAGCTGTGTACGAGTGAACCAGGAACGAGGTGTCCACCACATCAACCAGCCATTTATTGCTCAAAGGGCAAGACCAGAAAATCGGATTTTTCTCCAGCAAGACCACTTCAAGGTCGGGCGATGTCTCGCGGACATGTCGGGCGGTAGCCAAGCCGCCCCAGCCGCCTCCCAACACGACCACACGCCGCTTTTTGCCTTTGGGCATCAGTTCGGTCGTGGGAGAAAAAAGAAAAGGCTGGGCCATGGCAGGCAGGGATGCAGCAGAAAGCGCTCCCAAGACTGCCGCACCCTTGATGAGGCTACGACGTGCGGTTGTCATAAAGAGACTCCGTGAATGGTGGGGGAAACCTGTCGGCGCATACGAGGAGTCGGGCTCCAATGCCTCGAAGGCAGGTCACTCAAATGAGTGGCCGCGATCTTACGTCAACGCCCATTCAGTATTTGAACCGGCTCAATCGTGATGTTCACCGTCATCGATTCTTCACCGCCGCCTTGGCGCACGCCTTTGATCGGCGGGCAGGCGTCGTAGTCTGTGCCCATGGCCAAGCGCACATGGCGCTGGTCAATCTGGCAACTGTGGGTGATGTCAATGCTGACCCAGCGCCGCTCGGCCACGTCGAGGCACACATCAGCCCAAGCGTGGCTAGCCAAGTCGGGTTCGTTGGCGGCGTAAAAATAGCCGCTGACGTAGCGCGCCGGAATGCCCAAACTGCGGCAGACAGCGACCATCACATGAGCTTGGTCTTGGCACACACCGGCACCGGCTTGAAAGGCTTGCAGCGCGGTGGTGCTGACGCTGGTGCTGTCTTTTTGATAGCGCACCACATCTGC
>JBEDKR010000062.1:0-8115 GCA_041172005.1 Pseudomonadota bacterium | reverse complement strand
AAGTGATCGCTTCCATCGCTGACCCGAATCCATTGGTCTCAGGCCAAGGCTTTGAGCGGCTACGAGCGGCCGGTATCAGCGTCGAGGTCGGACCCGGTGCTGAGGCCTCGCGCGAATTGAACATCGGTTTTTTCAGCCGCATGCTGCGACAAACGCCTTGGGTACGGATGAAAATAGCAGCCTCGTTAGACGGCACCACCGCGCTAGCCAATGGGACAAGTCAGTGGATCACCTCGCTTGAAGCGCGCACAGACGGGCACGCTTGGCGCGCACGCGCGTCGGCGGTGCTGACCGGCATTGGCACTTTGCTGCAAGACGACCCGAGCTTGGATGTGCGACTGGTCGACACGCCCCGCCAACCGAACCGCATCATCATCGACAGCCAACTCCAAACGCCATTGGACGCGCGGATTTTCAAACCTGACGGGCAGGTGTGGATTTACACCGCCAGCACCGATGTGGCCAAAACACAGGCATTGCAAAGCCACGGTGCCAGCGTCATCAACCTGCCGGGCGCGGGCGGCAAGGTCGACTTAGCCGCCGTCATGCGTGACCTCGGCCAGCGCCAAATCAATGAGTTGCATGTCGAGGCCGGCTTCAAACTCAATGGCTCGCTGGTACGTGAAGGCTTGGTCGACGAATTTTTGCTTTACATCGCGCCCAAGCTGCTGGGCCCCGGCCAAGGCATGTTGAATTTGCCCACGCTTGAAGCACTGAACGGTGCTGTGCCACTGGAATTCATCTCAGCCGACCGCGTCGGACCCGATCTCCGGCTGCTCGCCCGAACAGAAGGGCGTGGCAATTTCTAAGTTTTCAAACCCCTCGCCGGCTGTTTTTCAGCCCACTTAACCGAATGATTTAAGGCCTTCGCGCCGTCGCGGCGCGATAGTGGCCATTTCCCTGCGAAAATACCGTATGTTTACCGGAATCATCACCGGCGTGGGGCGCATCGTCGCTATCCATCGCCTGGGCAGCTCTTTGGACCATGGCAAGCGACTCACCATCGAAACGCCATCGGCTTACCTGAACGACGTCGGTCTCGGCGACAGCATTGCGCTCAATGGCGCCTGCATGACGACCACCACGCTGGACGCTGCCCACAACCAATTCACCATCGACATCTCAGCCGAATCGCTGAGTAAGACCTGCGGCCTCGCCGAGCTCGGTCCGATCAATCTTGAAAAAGCCCTGCGTGCCAATGACCGGCTGGGCGGCCACATCGTCTCCGGCCATGTGGACGGCATCGGCCTCGTCACGCATTTCGCGCAGGTTGGCGAAAGCTGGGAGCTGCGAATTCAAGCGCCCGCCGGCATCAGCAAATACTTGGCCTATAAAGGCTCGATCACGGTCAATGGCGTCAGCCTGACCGTCAACCGGGTAGCTGACCTCGCCGGCCCCGGTGATCAAAGCGCTGGCTGCGAAATCAGCATCAACCTCATTCCCCACACCGTCGAGAACACGGCGCTGGGACATCTCAAGCAGGACGCCCAGGTGAACCTGGAAATCGACCTGATCGCGCGTTACGTGGAGCGCATGCTCCAAGACACCAGAAAGCCTTGAAAATGACAGTTGCAATTTCTCCGGTCGAAGACATCGTTGCCGACATGGCGGCCGGCAAGATCGTTATTTTGATTGACGAAGAAGACCGCGAAAACGAAGGTGACTTGGTCTTAGCGGCAGACCACGTCACCCCCGAAGCCATCAACTTCATGGCGCGCTTTGGCCGCGGCTTGATCTGCCTGACGCTTACCAAAGAACGCTGCGAGCGGCTGCAACTGCCTCCCATGGCGCTGCGCAATGGTGACAAAAAAGGCACTGCCTTCACCGTTTCGATCGAAGCTGCCGAAGGCGTGAGTACAGGCATTTCGGCGGCAGACCGTTCGCGCACCGTCGAAGCTGCTGTGGCCAAAAACGCCAAGGTCGATGACTTGGTGCAACCCGGCCACATCTTCCCGCTGCAAGCGGTTGATGGCGGCGTGCTGATGCGTGCCGGTCACACCGAAGCCGGTTGCGACCTCGCTGCCATGGCCGGTTGCACGCCCGCCTCGGTGATCTGCGAGATCATGAACGACGACGGCACCATGGCCCGGCTGCCCGATTTGCTGCTGTTTGCCGCTGAACACGGTCTCAAAATTGGCACCATCGCTGATTTGATCGAACACCGCAGCCGCCATGAATCGCTGATTGAAACCGTTGGCACGCGCAAGCTGCAAACCGCCTTTGGCGAATTCACCGCCCACGCATTCAAAGACAAACCTAGCCAAGGCGTGCATCTGGCGCTGGTCAAAGGCAGTTGGCAGCCTGAAGAAACCGTGTCGGCCCGTGTGCACGAACCACTGTCTATCTTTGATGCACTGGAAGTCGGCCGCACCATGCATTCTTGGAGCCTAGACCAGAGCCTGCAACACATCGCGAACGAAGGCAAAGGCGTTGTCGTGCTGCTGAACTGCGGTGAAAGCGGCTCTCAACTGCTGGCCCAGTTTGAAGGCACCGCTACAGCCAGCCACGCCCCCGTGCGCGGTCGCATGGACTTGCGCTCTTACGGCATTGGCGCGCAGATTCTGCGTGAATGCGGCGTGCGCAAAATGAACCTTTTGGGAACACCCCGCCGCATGCCCAGCATGACCGGCTACGGCCTAGAGATCGCCGGCTACATCGGCAAGGACGCGCAGCATGCTTGAAGCAGACAAAGGCCCAATCGGCCAACTCAATGGGCAAGCCCTCTCCATCGGCATCGTGCAAGCCCGCTTCAACGCAAACATCACGAATGCGCTGGCGGCGGCCTGTATTGCCGAGCTGCAGCTGTACGGCGTTGACGCCGCCAACATTCACCATGTCACCGTGCCCGGTGCGCTGGAAGTACCCGTCGCCTTGCAAGCCATGGCCGAGACGGAAAAATACGACGCATTGATTGCTCTGGGTTGCATCATCCGCGGTGAAACCTACCACTTTGAACTGGTCGCGAACGAAAGCGGTGCGGCCGTGACGCGTTTGGCGCTGGACTACCAAATCCCGATCGCCAATGCGATTTTGACCACGGAGAACGTTGTCCAAGCCGAAGCTCGGCAAGACGACAAAGGCCGTGACGCTGCCCGCGTCGCCATCGAAATGGCCAATCTGCTCGATGCTATTTCCTAAAAGAACAAGATGACCATTGCACCCAAACGCCCCCCACAGAGCCGCACCGGCCTGACCGATACCGGCGTCAAAAAAGCCGCTGACAAATCAGCCCGTACCCGCGCCCGCGAGTTCGCATTGCAAGCGCTGTACCAATTTTTGGTGGGTGGCAACGAAGCCGCATCCATTGACGCCTTCACACGCGACTTGGTCGGTTTCCACAAAGCTGACTCCGTGCATTACGACGCCCTGCTGCACGGTTGCATTGAAGGCGCCGCTGGCCTCGACGAATTGATCTTGCCCTTGCTCGACCGCAAGATGAACGAGATCTCGCCGGTGGAGCACGCCATTTTGTGGATTGGCGCTTATGAATTCAAGCAATGCCCGGACGTCCCTTGGCGTGTCGTCATCAACGAATGCATCGAACTGGCCAAAGCTTTTGGCGGCACCGACGGCCACAAGTGGGTCAATGGCGTGCTGAACCAACTTGCACCGATCCTGCGCGAAGCTGAAGTCGCTGGCGACAAAGCACGCGAAACAGCCCTCTGAGCAGCTCGCGAAGAAGCCAAGCGAATCAAGCAGACCCATGCGAATTTCCCAGCGCGCACAACGCATTGAGCCCTTCTACGTGATGGAAGTGGCCAAAGCTGCCTCCGCGCTAGCGCAGCAGGTCGCTGACAGCCGTCAGCCGATGATTTTTTTGAACATCGGCGAGCCCGACTTCTGCGCACCGCCTCTGGTGCAAGAAGCTGCCGCACGCGCCATCTCACAAGGCAACACGCAGTACACGGCCGCCACCGGCCTGCCCGCGCTGCGCGAAAAAATCAGTGACTGGTATGCCTCGCGCTTTCAGGCTGACGTCGCGCCAAGCCGCATCATCATCACCGCTGGCGCATCGGCAGCGCTGCACTTGGCCTGTCTCGCGCTGATTGAAGCTGGCGACGAGATCCTCATGCCGGACCCGAGCTATCCCTGCAACCAGCATTTCGTCGGCGCGGCCGATGGCCGCTCCACGCTGATTCCGACCACCGCAGCAGAACGCTTTCAACTCACCGCAGACAAAGTGGCTGCAGCGTGGGGGCCAGACACGCGCGGCGTGATGCTCGCCTCGCCGTCCAACCCGACCGGCACCTCGATCGCGCCAGACGAGTTGCAGCGCCTGCACAGCTGGGTCCACAGCCGCGGCGGCATCACCCTGATCGATGAAATTTACTTAGGCCTGAGCTACGACGAGCACTTTGGCCACAGCGCGTTAGCCATGCCGGGTGACTTGGGCCAGAGCGTCATCAGCATCAACAGCTTCAGCAAGTACTTCAACATGACTGGCTGGCGACTCGGCTGGCTGGTCGTGCCCGAAGCGCTGGTGCCAGTGATTGAGCGCATGGCGCAAAACCTGTTCATCTGCCCCAGCACACTGGCGCAGCACGCCGCCCTAGCCTGCTTTGAGCCCGAGAGCTTGGCCGAATACGAACGCCGGCGCGCTGAGTTCAAGGCCCGGCGCGACTACTTCATCCCCGAGCTGAATCGCCTGGGCTTGACGGTTCCAGTCATGCCCGATGGCGCTTTCTACGCATACGCAGACTGCACCCAAGCCGCACAAAAACTCGGCATTCGCCCCGGACAGCCAGACGGTACGGGCGGCAGCTGGGACTTCGCTTTTGAGCTGATGCAGCGCGCGCACCTCGCGGTGGCGCCAGGCCGCGACTTCGGCAAAGCTGCACCTGACAAGTTCATCCGCTTCTCAACCGCCAACTCCATGGCGCAACTCAAAGAAGCTGTCTCTCGACTGGAGGCCGTGCTTGGTTAATTCATCTAGCTTCCAGTGGCCGCTACGGGTTTATTGGGAAGACACCGATGCCGGTGGCATCGTTTTTTACGCCAACTACCTGAAATTTTTTGAGCGCAGCCGCACCGAGTGGCTGCGATCGCTCGGCATCGAACAACACGCCCTGCGCGAGCAAAGTGGCGGCATGTTTATCGTCAGTGAGACCAGCGTTCGTTACCTGCAACCCTCGCGGCTCGACGACGAACTGATTGTTACGGCTAAGCTGCAAGAAAAAGGCCGTGCTTCTTTGATAATCAGCCAGCAGGTTTTCCTGAAAAACAAAGCAACAGCGGAGTCACCGACAACGCTGCTCTGCGAAGCTACTATTCGCATCGGCTGGGTCGACGCCAACAGCCTCAAACCCGCACGCATACCCACACCTCTTCTGGACAGCCTGGAGCTCCACTCATGAATCAAGACATGTCGATCGTCAGTTTAATTTTGCATGCCAGCTGGGTCGTGCAAGCCGTGGTGCTGCTGCTGTTGGCTATTTCTGTAGCCAGCTGGTCTGCCATTTTTAGAAAAATCGGTTCTCTGCGCCGCGTGGCTGCGCTCAACGAAGAGTTTGACCGCGAGTTTTGGTCCGGTACCAGCTTGAACGAACTCTTTGCCGCGGCTACCCAAAACGCCCACGGCTCCGGCCCGATGGAACGCATTTTTGCCAGCGGCATGCGCGAGTACCAAAAACTGCGCGAGCGCCGCGTGGTCGACCCAGGCGCCCTGCTCGACGGTGCCCGCCGTGCCATGCGCGCCAGCTACCAGCGCGAGATGGATGGGATTGAGTCGAATCTGTCCTTCCTCGCCACGGTCGGCTCAGTCTCGCCGTATGTCGGCCTGTTCGGCACGGTCTGGGGCATCATGCACGCCTTCACCGGGCTGGCGGCACTGGAGCAAGTCACGCTGTCAGCGGTCGCACCCGGCATTGCCGAGGCGCTGGTGGCCACTGCCATTGGCCTGTTTGCCGCCATTCCAGCCGTGGTCGCCTTCAACCGTTTTGCGCACGACATTGACCGCATCGCCAATAAGTTGGAGACCTTCATTGAAGAGTTCTCCAACATCTTGCAGCGCAATTTGGGCGCGCAGTCGGCCTCTGGCCACTGAACTGTTAACGTCATAACGAGTCAACAACTTCATGTCAGCAGTCAAATCACGCGGCCGTGGTCGCCGCACCATCAGCGAAATCAACATGGTGCCCTTCATCGACGTGATGCTGGTGCTGCTCATCATCTTCATGGTGACCGCGCCGCTCATCACGCCAAGCATGATTGCGCTGCCAAGCGTCGGCAAGGCGCCGGGTCAACCGGCCAAGCCAATTCAGGTGCTGATTGACAAGGAAGAAAAAATTCAAATCACCGAACCCGGCGGTAAGCCTTTGAGCGTGGTCATGGCGGACGTCGGCAGCACCGTCAAGCGTCTGCAACCGGCGGTGCCGCAAGGCGAGCAAGCCGCACCCGTGGTGATCAGCGCCGACAAATCCATCAAGTACGAGACCGTGGTCAAGGTCATGGACGCGTTGCAACGCGCCGGCGTCTTGCGCGTGGGCTTGTCGGTTCAGACGGGCAGTTGAGTTTGCGGCCCTCTAATTCGTCCCGTTTGAAGTTGATCTGAGCTGAACCACCATGCCCAGCACTGACGACCGCCTAGACCTCGTGCCCCGCCCGGAATCGGGTGAGCTGCGCGCCTTTTCTTTGGCCGTCGTCGTTCACCTCTTGCTGGCTGCCGCACTGACTTGGGGTGTCAGTTGGAAAAGCAGCGACCCGACCATCTCGTTTGAAGCCGAGCTGTGGTCCAACGTACAGCAAGAGGCTGCACCCGCTTTAGAAGCTCCGCCACCACCGCCACCCGCTCCTGAGCCAGAACCGGTGCCAACCCCAGCCCCGGCACCGGCTCCTCCACCGCCGGCCAAAGTCGATACCTTGCCCGATCCAGATATTGCATTGGCGCAAGAAAAACTGCGTAAGCAAAAAGACGCTGAAGCGAAAAAGAAAGCTTTGGCACTGGCTGAAAAGCAAGAAAAAGCCCGCCAAGAAAAAGAGAAAGAAAAAGAACTCGCCCAAGCCAAAGCCAAGGCAGCAGCGCAGGCCAAAGTCGAAGCCCAAAAACTGACTGCCCAAAAAGAGCAGGAGGCTAAAAAGCAAGCCGCTGCTGACGCCAAGTTCCGCAAAGACAACATAGCTCGCATGAACGCCCAACTGGGTGCCACTGGCGCACCGGATGCCAAGGGCTCCGCTCTGCAGTCCAGCGGACCGTCGGCCAGCTACGGCGGTAAAGTCCGTGCCAGAGTCCGGCCCAACGTGATCTTCGCCGACGACATCGTTGGCAACCCTGTCGCCGAAGTTGAGGTCCGCACCACGCTCGATGGCACTATCACCAGCCAGCGACTGGTCAAATCCAGTGGCAACAAAGCATGGGACGACGCCGTCATCACCGCCATCGTCCGCACCGCCACCCTGCCGCGCGATACCGATGGACGCGTGCCATCGCCGCTGATTATTTCGTTCCGGCCGAAAGACTGACGCTGGCGGCAAGAACGCCTTGACTCATGTCCTCCGCCTTCCAGACCTTTCTCAATCCCGTTCTGCCGATCTTTGCGGTGCTGGGTTTTGGCATGCTGTTCGCGTGGCGTGGCATTTTTGACGCCAGCGCCGCCAGCGTTCTGAACCGCTTTGTGTTTTACATCGGTGCCCCAGCACTGTTTTTTTCGCTCCTCATGAGCGCGCCCTTGGCGGAGTTTGAGTGGCAGGTGTTGACGCTGTACTTTGCCTCTGAAATGGGTATTTATGCTGCCGGTACCGCGCTGGCACGCTATGCGTTTCGCCGCGAGTGGCGCGAGTCATTGCTGCTCGGCATGACGGCCTGCTTCGTCAACCACGTCTTTTTTGTGTTGCCCATGGCGCGCGTCTTGTATGGCGATGCCGCCAGTGCGCCGATTGCGGCCATCATCGTTGTCGACACCGTGCTGATTTTTGCGCTGACCGTGGTGGCGTTGGAACTCAGTGCGCCAGGCGGGCGTTCGGGGCGCAAGGTGTGCTGGCTACTGCTCAAACACCCGCTGCTGCAAGCCATTGCGGCAGGCTTGCTGGTCAATCTGCTCGGCCTGCCGCTGCATGACGGCATCAGCACCTTTGTCCGCTTCGTCGGCGTGGCGGCGTCACCGATAGCGCTGTTTGCAC
>JBEDKR010000061.1:0-8132 GCA_041172005.1 Pseudomonadota bacterium | reverse complement strand
CAACTATTGGCGCGATTTTGTTGGCTTTGGCGGCACCGGTTTGGTGGGCAGCGGTCTGGACGGCAGCGGACTGGGCGGTGTTGGCGTCGGCGGGACTGGCCTGACGCAGCGCCTGCTGAACAACGATCTCAACTTGACCTGGGGCCAAGGTTTCTTAACGACCGGTTTTCGCGTGCAGAAATGGCAAACGCTGCAAGATATTGCCTCGCCTATTGCGTCACCTTACGACCGGCTGCCGCAAATTACCGCGCGCTATGGCCGCAGCAATGTGCCGTTGGGCGGCATCAACGGCGTCGATTGGTCGGTCGAAGGAGACTTCACCGGCTTCTCGGCGGTTAGCACCCTAGCCTACCCCAAGTACAACGGTCAGCGCGCTTTCACGCGGGCACAAATCAGCCGGCCGTTTCTCTGGCCGGCCGGTTACATCACGCCCAAGCTACAACTGCATGCCACCAGTTACCAGTTTGATGCGCCGTTGTTCACCAACGGCCCAACGTCGGCGAATCGTTTGGTGCCGACCTTCAGCTTGGACGCCGGGCTGCAGTTCGAACGCGACGCGTCTTTTTTGGGCCGCAGCTTGCTGCAGACCTTGGAACCCCGTGCGTTTTATGTGCGCACGCCGTACCGGAACCAAAGCTTCTTGCCGATCTACGACTCGGGTGCCAGCGGTTTTAACTTTGCCACGGTGTTCACTGAAAATGCTTTTGTCGGCAATGACCGGATTTCAGATGAGAACCTGCTGACCTTGGGCGTGACATCGCGGTTGTTGGACCAGAGCACCGGTGCTGAGCTGGTGCGCTTTGGCGTGGCCCAGCGCCTGCGTTTTGAAGACCAGCTTGTCTCACTGGCGCAGACCCCGTCGCCACCGACGACGCCAGCCGTGACAGACCGTTTGAGCGACCTCTTGCTTGGCGCTTCGGTCAACTGGACGCCCAAATGGTCGGTTGACGCCGCCACGCAATACAACCCGAAACTCGGTCAATCCGAGCGCAACACCTTGGGGGCGCGTTACAGCCCTAGTAATTACCGGGTGATCAGCGCCTCTTTTCGGCGTCAGCGGGAACTCAGCGAGCAGTTCGATATTGGTTGGCAATGGCCGATCAACGACCTGTGGGGCGACAAGGGCGAAGACCTAGGTGCTGGCCGCGGTCAAGGCGGCGGACGTTGGTACAGCGTGGGCCGTTTGAACTACAGCATGCTCGACAAAAAGCTGGTTGATTCCGTGGTCGGTTTTGAATACGATGGTTGCTGCTGGATTGGCCGCGTCGTGCTCCAACGCTCGCAAAGCAGCATCACCACAGCCAACACCAAGATCATGTTCCAGTTGGAGTTTGTCGGCTTCTCGCGCATTGGCAACAACCCACTGGCAACGCTCCGCGCCAACATTCCAAAATACCAATTCCTGCGTGACCAGGTCACCCCTCCGAGCCGGTTTACCAACTATGACTAAGCACTTCTCCCCGTTTGCCTCAGCCGGGTTATCTCTGCGTTTCCCTAGCGCTTTGAGCGCACTTGTTGTTGCTTTGACGCTGACTGCTTGGCTATTGCCAGCGAGTGCGCAAACGCTGCGGCTACCGGGTGCGCCTAGGGCAGCCACGTTGCCTTCGCAGGCGCCAGCGGGTAACCAGCTGCGCGCGGCAGACTTTATCGTCGCGGTCGTCAATTCAGAGCCGATCACCAACAACGAAGTGCAGTCTCGACTGCTGCGTATTGAGCAACAACTCGCGCGCCAAGGCACAACACCGCCGCGTGAGCAACTGGCCCGTGAAGTGCTGGAGCGCCTGATCGTTGAACGTGCGCAATTGCAACTCGCGCGCACCTTGGGCGTGAGGCCTGAACCCGCCGCCGTCGAGCAGGCAGTCGCCACCGTGGCCCGGCAAAACCAGCTGACGCTAGACGAGTTGAAGCGCCGGCTTGCCGCAGATGGCATGGACTACACACGTTTTCGGTCAGACCTGCGCGATGAGTTGACGCTGGTGCGTTTGCGTGAACGCGAAGTCGATTCACAGGTCAAAGTCAGCGAACAAGAGATCGATCAATTTCTTCGTGAGCGTGAGGCTCAGGCCCAATCAGGCCCCGAACTGCTCAACATCGCTCAAATCTTGGTGGCCGTGCCTGAAACGGCCACGCCTGTGCAAGTCAACGTTTTACAGGCCAAAGCCGAGCGCGCGTTGGCCCGTCTGCGTGCCGGTGAGGTTTTCGCCCGCGTCGCCACGGAGATGTCGGATGCGCCGGAGGCTGCCGCCAGCGGCGGTGAGTTGGGCTTGCGCCCGGCCGAGCGCTTGCCGACCCTGTTTGTCGACGCCGCACGTGATTTGCAAGCAGGCGGTTTGGCCGGCCCCCTGCGCAGCGGCGCCGGTTTTCATGTGATCAAGCTGATTGAGAAAAAACGCGGAGCAGCGGCCATCAGCGTGACCCAAACGCGCGCGCGCCACATCTTGCTGCGGCTCAGTCCCGAACTGAGCGAGCAAGCTGCCAAGGACAAGCTGGCTGACTTCAAGCGTCGTATCGCTTCTGGTCAAGCAGAATTTGCTACGCTGGCGCGAGAGAACAGCCAAGACGGTTCTGCCAAGGACGGCGGCGATCTCGGCTGGGCCTCGCCCGGCATGTTCGTGCCCGAGTTCGAGCAGGTCATGAACCAGCTGGCACCCGGTCAAGTGGCCGACCCCTTGGTGTCACGTTTTGGCGTGCACTTGATCGAAGTGTTGCAGCGACGTGACGCGGCCTTGACCGAGCGCGAGCAGCGTGAGACCGTGCGCAACATCGTGCGCGAAAGAAAAATCGAAGAAGCTTTCAACCAGTGGTTGCAAGATGTGCGTGGCCGCGCTTATGTGGAATTTCGCAATTGAATAGGGCCCCCACGCTTCTTAATGCATATCACGTGCGGCCTGTCGAAGATAAGAAAAGCATATGAAGCACATTGCCCGCAAGCGTTTCGGTCAGCATTTCCTGACCGACCGCGGCATCATTCAAGACATTATTCAAGCGATTGACCCGAAGCCAGGCGACCCGATGGTTGAAATCGGCCCCGGCTTGGCAGCGATGACCCATCCCTTGGTCGATCGACTCGGACACCTCACGGTGATCGAGTTGGACCGTGATTTAGCCAGACAACTGCGGTCTCATCCGCGGCTCACCGTGGTCGAGAGTGACGTGCTGAGAGTTGACTTTCGCGCTCTTGCCGCTGATATTTTCTCAGCCCCCTCGGGGGGCAGCGAACCACACGCGGTGGGGAGTGTGGGGACCCGTAAGCTTCGCGTTGTCGGCAACCTGCCATACAACATCTCCACGCCCATTTTGTTTCATCTGTTGGATGTGGTCGACGTCATCGAAGACCAGCACTTCATGCTGCAAAAAGAAGTGATTGACCGCATGGTGGCACGGCCTTCAACGTCTGACTACGGCCGTTTGAGTGTCATGCTGCAGTGGCGCTACGCCATGGCCAATGTGCTGTTGGTGCCGCCGCAAAGCTTTGATCCGCCACCGCGCGTCAACAGCGCCGTGGTGCGCATGGTGCCGCATGCCGAGCCCGCCGTGCTGGATGTGAAGTTGCTCAGCGAAGTGGTGCAGGTGGCTTTCAGCCAGCGCCGCAAGTTGCTGCGCCACACGCTTGGCCGCTGGTTGGAGGCGCGTGAATTCAGCGGTGAATTCAATGTTCAGCGCCGGGCGGAAGAAGTGCCGGTGGCTGAATACATTGCCTTGGTGCAGGCGGTTGCTGCTGCCGGCCTAGCGGCACCAAAGGGCGTTGACAGCCCGCTTTGAATGGAAAGAGCGGTTGGCTCCGGCCATGAAAAAAGCCCGCTCGAAAGCGGGCTTTTTTGTGCAAGCGTAGTGGCTACCGCCACGCGCTATGGAGACGGCCATTTTAAGCGGCTGCCATCCAATAGCTTGCATTGAAAGGACTGCTCATGCGAAGTGCCAATGGTGACACATCGATCAGCTTGTCGGTCGGCATCACTTCGCCGCCTTCTTCTACTGCTTGCTGGGCCTCATTCGCCCGATCCCCTTGGCCGATGTCTGGGGAGCGGGCTACAGAAAAGAATAGAAGCATCGGAACGGAATCTTACGATCCGCCCAATAGTCTGCAGCATCTCGGAAGATGTCTAGCAGCTGCTCGCGCGCTTCTTTGTCAAACTTGGCGTTGGCTGGAATTTGTTCCAGCACCACGATAAAGCCAGGCTGTTGGCCAGACTTGTGAACCAAGTCGGTCATGCAGTCATACAACGCATCGAAGTTTTTGCCAAAATGTGCGGGAAATGTGTACTGGGCCGCAATCATGTCCAGCACGTCCTGCTTGCTCTGAGCATTGCCCAGATTAGCGTACAGGAAGTGGTGGCCTAATTCGGTTGCCGCGTCTTGCAATTCCGGTACGCGAAATGCGCGTATCGATTGAACAATATTTGGCCTCACAGTACGAAGTGGTGTGTCCATCTTCGTTTCTCTTTCTAATAACAAGTTAACCAACAAATAAACTGAAACTCAATACGGCAGGGTTGTTCAATTTAGCGAACAACCTGGCGAAAACTGGCGTAGTGATCGTCGGTGTAAAAGCAGGCGTCCGGTGCGACAGGCTGCTGGCCTCCACACACAATACGCCGCGCACCGCGGCTACGTTCCCCTGGCGTTTGGACGGTGTATTCACGGTAATAACCGCGCTGCCTAGCCGGAAGAAAACGCTCCCGATTGCCAAACACCGTGCCATCCTTGTCGTACTTGAATGGTCCGCCCTGATAAATCAGCGTCATCATGGCCTGCCCTTGGGCCGGTAGTTGGCTCACCGCAATGGTTTCTGGGGGGCTTGAAACAGCATCTTTGGCCTGCACCGAAAAGGTGCCAAAAACCCCAGACAAGACCAGTAGCGCTACGGCTGCTGCTGAGCTCAACCGGGACTGAACACCCAATGAGCCGTGCTGACCGGACTGAAAAACATTGCGAAACATGAAAAAACGCCTTTCTTGAATCCCAAGATGGCCCGGTGCTGCCGGGTTAACCCTGAAACTTCAAGCGACGTAGTTTGACTCATGTGGGCAAAAATTGCAAGTGGCTGCCCAAAGATTGGGCAGCCAGCGCAGATACTTTCGTTCAGAAAGTTAGCGCTAGCTACCTTGTAGTGCGATTAACGGCTGGCGTTGGCGTCTGCTACGGTCAAGGCGGTCATGTTCACGAGACGCCTGACCGTGGTGCTGGCGGTCAAAATATGAACCGGTTTGTCTGCACCCAACAAAACGGGGCCCACCGCAATATTGCCGCCAGCGGCCGTTTTGAGCAGGTTGTAAGCGATATTTGCGGCGTCAATATTTGGCAGCACCAGCAAATTGGCTTCGCCGCTGAGCGTGCTGTTTGGCATGACAAGTCCGCGCGCATCTGCGTCCAATGCGACATCCCCGTGCATCTCACCGTCAACTTCGAGCCATGGTGACTTTTCACGCAGCAACTCCAAGGTTTGACGCATCTTGATGGCACTCGGTTGATTCGAGGAACCAAAGTTGGAGTGCGATAACAAGGCGGCTTTTGGCTTGATGCCGAAGCGCATCATTTCTTCAGCCGCCAAGGTGGTGATTTCGGCAAGTTGTTCGGCCGTCGGATCGTAGTTGACGTGCGTGTCGAGCAAAAATACTTGGCGTCCCGGCAAGATCAGTCCGTTCATGCAGGCGTACGTGTTGACGCCAGCGCGCTTGCCGATCACTTGGTCGATGTATTCGAGGTGATGCGCTGTGGTGCCCCAGGTGCCGCAGATCAAGCCGTCGACGTCGCCCTTGTGCAGCAGCATGCTACCGATCAGAGTCAGGCGCCGGCGCATTTCGATCTTGGCCATTTGCACCGTCACGCCGCGGCGTTCCATCATGCGGTGGTAGGTCTGCCAGAAGTCCCGGTAGCGGAGGTCTTGTTCGACGTTGACAACGTCGTAATCGAGTTCTTCCTTCAGGCGCAGGCCGAACTTGGCAATGCGCTGTGCGATCACCGCTGGGCGGCCAATCAGTGTCGGCCGGGCCAAGCCCTCATCGACAACGATTTGGCAAGCCCGCAGCACGCGTTCTTCTTCGCCTTCTGCATACGCCACGCGTTTGCGGCTGCCCGCTTTGGCGGCTGCATAAATTGGTTTCATCACCGTGCCGGAGGCATAAACAAAGCTTTGCAGCTTTTCGCGGTAAGCGTCCATGTCTTCGATCGGGCGAAGCGCCACACCACTGTCGGCTGCTGCTTGAGCAACGGCCGGCGCGATCTTGATCATCAGGCGTGGGTCAAATGGCTTTGGAATCAGGTATTCAGGGCCAAATGAGAGCTGTTCGCCGACGTAGACGGCGGCAACCACCTCGCTCTGCTCGGCTTGTGCCAGTTCGGCAATGGCATGCACTGCTGCAATCTCCATCTCGACGGTGATGGTCGAAGCGCCGGCGTCCAGCGCGCCACGGAAGATATAAGGGAAGCACAGGACATTGTTGACCTGATTTGGGTAATCGGACCGACCTGTTGCCATGATGGCGTCATCACGCACCGATTTGACGTCTTCTGGCGTGATTTCTGGGTTGGGGTTGGCCAGTGCAAAGATGATCGGATTCGCCGCCATCTTTTTAACCATGTCCTTTTTGAGCACGCCACCAGCCGACAGACCAAGGAAGATGTCTGCACCTTCGATGATCTCGCCCAAGGTGCGAGCCGAGGTTTTTTGCGAGAACAAGATCTTATCTTCGTCCATCAGCTCGGTACGGCCCTCATAAACCACACCAGCCAAGTCGGTCACAAAGATGTTTTCGCGTGGAATACCCAGCTTCACCAAGAGTTTCAAGCAGGCCAAAGCCGCAGCCCCGGCACCTGATGTCACCAATTTGATCTTTTTAGGGTCTTTGTTGGCCACTTTGAGGGCGTTCAAGATAGCTGCGCCAACCGTGATGGCGGTGCCATGCTGGTCATCATGAAAAACCGGAATCTTCATGCGCTTACGCAGTTCGCGCTCGACGAAGAAGCAGTCGGGTGCGCGAATGTCTTCTAGGTTGATGGCGCCGAAGGTCGGCTCCAAGGAGGCGATGATGTCGACCAGTTTGGCTGGGTCGAGTTCGTCGATCTCAATGTCGAACACGTCGACACCGGCGAACTTCTTGAACAGCACGGCTTTGCCTTCCATCACTGGCTTAGAGGCCAATGGGCCGATGTTGCCCAGACCGAGCACTGCCGTGCCATTGGTGATCACAGCGACCAAATTGCCGCGGCTGGTGTATTTGTAAGCAGCGTTCGGGTCTTTGACGATTTCTTCGCAGGGTGCGGCAACGCCTGGTGTGTAAGCCAAGGCCAAGTCACGTTGGTTGATCAACTGCTTGGTCGCCATGATGGCCACTTTACCGGGGGTCGGGAATTGGTGGTATTCGAGTGCTGCGCGGCGCAATTCGGCGCGTTTTTCTTGTTCGTGGTCTACCGGCGTATTTGACATGTGTGGCGTCTCCTGCGGGGACGGCCGCAGGGCCGTCATTTGCTTGTAAGGAATGTGATTGTAGGCCCGGTGTCAGAGAGACCTTTTGCACAGCCCGTGCAATTGGGTTAGGTGACTTTTGACTTTTATCGACAGAACTCTTTTCAGAGAATAACCTGCTGCATATGGACAATGCACGGTCTCAGCCCCGCATCAACCCCTCAATCTCATCCGCATCCACCGGCACGCCGCGGGTCAGCAGCTCGCAGCCTTTGGCTGTCACCAGCGCATCGTCTTCAATCCGGATGCCGATGTTCCAAAACTCTTTTGGCACGCCTTTGGCGGGGCGCACATAGAGGCCGGGCTCGATGGTCAAGACCATGCCGGGTTGCAAGATGCGGGACGGTTTGCGCAGCACGTCTTGGCCGAGCGCGTCGGTTTGCCGCGTCGCCTTGCCCGTGGGTTCGGTGTAGTCGCCGCAGTCATGCACATCCATGCCCATCCAGTGGCTGGTGCGGTGCATGTAGAACTGCCGGTAGGCGCCGGAGGCCAGCACGTCGTCCACTTTTCCGTGCTTGGCCTTGGGCAGCAAGCCGGTCTCCAGCATGCCTTCGATCAGCACGCGCGTTGCTGCGTCATGCGGGTCGGTGAAGCGCTTGCCGGCTTTGGTGACGGCGACCGCGGCGTATTGCGCGGCCAGCACGATGTCATAGAGACGGCGCTGAGC
>JBEDKR010000060.1:0-8152 GCA_041172005.1 Pseudomonadota bacterium | reverse complement strand
CTGCCGGACCTTTTGCAGCATTACTGCCAGGTGCCCGTGGTGCAGGTGCGCGACATCACGCCGGTCGAAGCCAACCATGTTTATGTGGCGCCGCCAGGCTTTGAAGTCACCTTGCTGCATGGGGTGCTGCACTTGCTGAAGCCGGTGGCGCCGCGTGGCATGCAATTGCCGATTGATTTTTTTCTGCGCGCGTTGGCGCTTGACCAGCAGGCCAATGCGGCCGGCGTGATTTTGTCGGGCATGGGCTCCGACGGCACCTTGGGCTTGCGTGCCTTGAAAGAAAAAGCCGGCGGTGTGTTTGTTCAAACGCCAGAGACTGCAACCTTTGATGCCATGCCGCGCAATGCGGTTGATTCAGGCCTGGCCGACGTCGTCGCATCTGCCGACCAATTGCCGGAAAAAATCATGGCGTATTTCGCGCATCCCTTGGTGGTGGGGCCGCTGGATGAGCGCACCGTCGATCGGCTACATGGCGCGCTGGAAAAAATCCTGATTTTGGTGCGAGCGCAGACAGGCCACGATTTCACCGAGTACAAAAAAAGCACGGTGTACAGGCGCATCCAACGGCGCATGGCGATTCACCAGATTGAGGGCGTCGATGAGTACGTGCAGTACCTTCGCGAAAATCCCATTGAAGCCGAACTCCTGTTCAAAGAGCTGCTGATCGGTGTGACCTGTTTTTTTCGTGATCCCGAAATCTGGCAGCACGTCAAACAAGATGTGCTGCCAGCATTGCTGGCTGCCAACCCCTCCGGCGGCTTGCTGCGTGCGTGGGTGCCGGCTTGCTCCACCGGCGAAGAGGCCTACACACTGGCCATCTTGTTTGCGGAGACACTGGAAGACCTCAAACCAGCAGCGCAGTTTTCGCTGCAGATTTTTGCCACCGACTTGGACAAAGACGCGATCGACAAAGGTCGCAGCGGGTTATATCCGGAGAACATCGCCAGCGATGTGTCGCCAGTGCGCCTGTCGCGTTTTTTCTCCAAAGTGCCGGGCGGCTACCGGGTCAGCAAAGACATTCGCAACATGATTATTTTTGCGCCACAAAGCATTGCCAGCGACCCGCCGTTTGCCAAGCTGCACTTGCTGTCGTGCCGGAATTTGTTGATTTACTTGGAGGCCGATTTGCAGCAAAAATTGGTGCAAATGTTTCACAGCAGCCTCAACCCCGGCGGCTATTTGGTGTTGGGCACGGCAGAGGGTATTGGCGGTGCCACCAGCCTGTTTTCTCCGGTGGGTGCCAAGACGCGTATTTACCGCCGACTGGGCGGTGCCCGGCCTCCGGCGGTGCTGGGTTTTCCGTTGCGCACGAGCGTTGCGCTCAGGGCCTCGCAAGAAACGACTGTGCAGGCCGCCAGCGCTGGCACGTCTAGTTTGCAAGTCTTGGCCGACCAATTGCTGCTGAAAAAATTCGCGCCATCCGCGGTCTTGGTGACGGCCCAGGGCGATATCGTGTACTTCAGCGGCAAGACAGCCAAGTACCTTGAACCGCCGGCGGGCAAGGCGAACCTGAACCTCTTCGCCATGCTGCGCCCCAGCTTGCGGCAACCTTTGTCGGATATTTTTTACCGGTCAATTCGGCAAAAAGTGGCGTCTACTTTGGACGCTGTGGCCTTGGGTGACGACGGCTCCGGGCCAGCCGTACGCATCAGCGTCGAGCCGCTGGACGAACCCAAGGTGTTCAATGGCATGCTGATGGTGGTTTTTACAGACATCGTCTCGGTGCCTTTTAAATCCGCCACGGCGGCCCCGGGCGATACCGACCATGAGGGTCGTGTTGCCGAGTTGATGTTGGAGTTGGCGCGTGTGCGTGAAGAGCATCAGGCCACCCGTGAAGAAATGCAGACCTCGCAGGAAGAGCTCAAGTCGGCCAATGAAGAGCTGCAGTCGGCCAACGAAGAACTGACCACTTCGCGTGAAGAAATGCAGTCGATGAATGAAGAGCTGCAAACCATCAACTCTGAATTGCAGACACGGGTCGATGCCTTGGCGCGGGCCAGCGACGACATGGAAAACCTACTCAACAGCACCGATATCGCCACTTTGTTCTTGGACCGCCTGCTGCATGTGCGGCGCTTCACGACGCGCGCCACCCACATCATCAAGCTGATCCCTAGTGATATTGGCCGTCCGATCTCGGACCTCACAACGGATTTGAATGTAGACCTGTCATCTGACGCTGCTGACGTGCTGCGCACGCTGATGTTCAAAGAGCAAGACGTCGAGGCTTCCGGCAGTCGCTGGTTTCGCGTGCGCATCATGCCGTACCGGACGCAAGACAACCGCATCGACGGCGTGGTGATCACCTTCACCGACATCACGGCTTCAAAGCAGGTTGAGGCGACCTTGAGGAGCACAGCGGCGCGCAGATGAGCAGAGCTGCACGGTGTCCTACGCGTGATTGCATGGCGTCTGACGGCGACGGAACGTGTTTACCAAGATCATGCTTTCTAATCATTTAACTCGATTGGAAACGCATGACAAACACGCCAAGCGATAGCAGCGATGCACCCCCTAGCTCGAAGCGTAGCCCACGCGGTAACGCGGCAAGTGAGCCCGGCAGTCATCTCAGGGACAAGACAAATGCCGCGCTGTGCTGGCCTTTTCCAGCAGGTAGCCAAAACGACACCGACAAAGCCGTCAAGCTCAAGCCCTACGTACCGCCTAAACGCCGCACGCTGAATCAATATTGAGCTTGTCCAGTTGAACTAAAGCCTCAGGCTGCGCTGGTTTCTTGGCGTGCCTTGGCTTTGGGCGTCCAAGGTCCGGGCGCTGGCACCAGTGGCGTGCGTTTCTCTGCGGTGCGCGGACCGTGCTTGGTGTCATCGCCTGCCAATTTAAGCCAATTCAGCATGCCGGCACGCGCCGCTTTTTCAAATGAGTCGTAGGGTTCTTCAGCCATGGCAAATCGGCTCTCGAACTCAGTGTGCTCACCTTTGCTTTCAAGCAAAGCCCAATGGAAAAGGCCAGGACTAGGCTCGCTCACAGTCAGGGCGATGGGGCGTAATTGGTTGGCCATATATTTCCTTTACAGAGTAAGGATTCAAGCTTGAATGGTCTGCGCAAAAAACCGTGTAGGCGAAGACCTCGGCGATCAGTAGGACGCACCGGATAAGTACTTACAAATGTTTCAACTAGTTGTTTAAATAATAAAATCTTTTTATTGAATTTAAAGTTTTTTGCGGCGTATTTGACTACAGACGGCGCTGGCGCGGCATGTAACGATGAGCAAACCATTCATCAAGGACATCTCATGAAACACTTCTCTCGTATTTCTGTCATCGTTGCAGCCAGTGCCTTCGCGCTGTTGACCGGTTGTGCCACGGGTTCACAGCAGGCGACGGCCGGCCAATACATCGATGACACGACTATCACCGCGCGGGTCAAGACCGCCATCTACCAAGAGCCAACACTCAAATCTGCGGAGGTCAATGTCGAGACCTTCAAAGGCCGGGTCCAACTCAGCGGTTTTGTCAGTACGCGCGCCAACATAGAGCGTGCTGGCGCCGTGGCCAAGGGCGTCAACGGCGTCACTGCTGTCAGCAATGACTTGAGGCTCAAATGAGCACCGCCCGCATCGCATCAGGCCGCGCACTGACCGCACTTTCTTTAGCAGCGCTGATGGGTCTCGTGGGTTGCGCCGGTATTTCCCCGCAACAACAGAACACCGCAGCGGGTGCCGGTATTGGTGCCGTGTCTGGATCCATCCTGACTGGCGGCAGCACGATAGGCACATTGGGTGGCGCAGCCATCGGCGGGATCATCGGCAACGAAGCCGCTAAGAAAAAATAAGCGCAGTTGGGGTTAAAAGGCCGGACCGGGCGAAAGCCTGAGTCCGGCCTTTTTCGTTGGCACAGCACTTGCATCTAGGCTTGTATACAAGTATGAATGCCTTAAGTTGGTGCAACGCCCATGATCACTGAATCAAGCTCAGATTTCGCTTCTCACGCCGACCCTGCCGCGCAGGTGTTGGCCAACCCAAACTGCGCCTGGATTCATCAGTTGGCGATGCCTTTGATGGCCACTGCCACGGCGGCAACACCGGCGCCCCAGCCCTTAGCGGGCCTGCGCTTCGCCGTTAAAGACAATATGGATGTTGCTGGCAGCGTCACCACCGCCGCTTGTCCCGCTTTCGCTTTCAAAGCCGATGCCAGTGCGCAAGTGGTGCAGCAGCTGCTCCATGCCGGTGCGGCACTGGTCGGCAAGACCAACTTAGATCAATTCGCCTGTGGTCTGAACGGCACGCGCTCCCCGTTTGGTGCGGTGCCGAATGCGTTTAACCCGGCCTATGTGTCGGGCGGTTCCAGCTCAGGCTCGGCCTACGTGGTGGCCAGCGGGCAGGTCGATTTTTCATTGGGCACAGACACCGCGGGCTCTGGCCGCGTGCCGGCTGGGCTGAACAACATCGTGGGTTTGAAGCCGTCGCGTGGACTCATCAGCACGCGCGGTGTGTTGCCAGCAGCACAAAGCGTTGACTGCGTGTCCATCTTTGCGTGCACCGTGGCCACGGCCGTGCAAGTGCTTGAAAGTGCGATGGGTCACGACCCGCTAGATGCCTATTCGCGCAAGCTGACTTTGGCCAGCGAGGCTTTTCCCGCCAGCTTTAAATTCGGCGTGCCAGACCAGCTTGAATTTTTTGGCGACACGTTGGCTGAAGCTGCTTTTGCTGAGGCCGTACTGCGTTTGCAAGGGATGGGCGGCAGCGCCGTCAAGCTCGACTTTGCACACTTCAAGCAAGCCGCGCAGTTGCTCTACGGCAGTGCGCTGGTGGCCGAACGCTATGCCGCCATCAGGCCGTTTTTTGACAAGCACGAAGCCGAGGTGATCGAGCCCGTGCGCAGCATCATCGCGGAAGGTCGGCAATACAGTGCGGCCGACTTGTTTGACGCGCAAGCCCAACTCAAATTGCTTGGTCAGCGGGCGGACGCCTTGTGGGCCGGTATTGATCTGTTGGTGGTGCCGACCGCACCGACGCACTACAGCGTGGCGTCGATGTTGCAAATACCGGTGGAGTTGAATCGCCGCTTGGGCGAGTACACCAACTTCGTCAATTTGCTGGACTACGCGGCACTCTCGGTGCCGAGTGCCGTGCGCTCAGACGGCTTGCCTTTCGGCATCACCTTGATCGGCCGCTGCGGCAGTGACTGGCAACTCGCCGAACTTGGCCAGCGTTACCACCACCTCACAGGACTGCCGCAGGGCGCAACTGGTTTGCCGCTGCCAGCACCGCAACCCATCAGCGGATTGACCTCAACAGTCAGCAGCCAAGGCGGCGTGTGCGTGGCCGTGGTCGGGGCCCATTTGTCGGGCATGCCGCTGAACAGCCAACTCACAGAGCGCGGCGCCACCTTGGTCGGCACGGCCAGCACGGCAGCTGACTATCGCTTGTATGCACTGCCGGGAACGACACCGCCCAAGCCAGGTTTGCTACGTGTGGCGGCGGGCCAAGGCAGCGCCATCGCGCTTGAAGTGTGGGTCATGCCGCTGCAGCACTACGGCTCATTCGTGGCCTTGATTCCGGCGCCACTGGGCATCGGAACTTTGACGCTGGCAGACGGCAGCCGCGTGCAGGGCTTTGTCTGTGAAGCCGAAGCTTTGCATGACGCGAAAGACATTTCTCACTTGGGCGGCTGGCGCGCCTACATCGCTTCTTTGCAAGCGCTTAACGCTTAACGATTTTCACCCGGCCTTTATTACTTTTCACAAGGAGCTTTTCATGACCACACCTACAACTTCAACAACACCTGCTGGCTTCACCGCATCCCGCCGCAAAGTTTTGCAAAGCAGCGCGGCCATCGTCGGTGCGCTCGGCATGCCGGCCATCGTGCGCGCCCAGGCAGGCCCAAAAATTCGCGTCGGTTACTGGCCGATTGCTGCTGGCTTGCCTTTCTACGCAGCAATTGAACTGGGCTATTTCAAAGAGGCCGGTCTGAACGTTGAAGTCCAGCGTTTTGCCGGTGCGCAGCAAATCATGGAAGGCATGCTGGCCGACCGCTGCGACGCCAGCGCCAACGGCACGGGTTCGGGCAACATCGCAGTGGGTGAACTGGCCGCGCCCGGCACCTTCAAGATTTTTTGCTCGAATCCAAGCAACCTCAAAAACGTGCTCGACGAAGTGATTGTTCCGGTCGCCAGCACCGCCAAAACCATCGCCGACCTGAAAGGCAAGCGCATCGGTTCTGGCCCTGGCATTCAAAACGTCACCTTGGCCAAAACCATTTTGGAGCGCGGCGGTGCGGTGGGCGCCACGGTGGTGGAGCTGCCGATTGGCCAACACGTCGCAGCACTGGCCGCAGGCCAGCTCGACGGCGCTTACACGCTGGAGCCAACCGGCACCATCGGTCGCCTGAACGGCACCACGCGCGTGCTCGAAGCTGGCGTCGTGTCGCATTACGTTTTGGGCGATCCGATGGCGCCTTGGTTTGGCGGCTCTGCTTCGCTGACTTCTGGCTTCATCAAGGCCTACCCTGCTGAAGCAAAAAAATTCATCGCGGCCTACGGCAAGGGCGTGAACTATGTACGCAGCAAGCCGGTTGAAGCGCGCCAATACCTCAAGGGCTACACCGCCATCGAAGGCGCGTTGACCGCTGAAGTGCCGCTGGCCGCGTACACCATGTACAACGAGTTCAAGCCAGCCGACGTCGCTCACTTTCAGAAGTTCTTTGATCTGTTCACTGATCGTGGCATTTTCAAATCACGGCTGATGGTGGATTCCATGCTTTACAAAGGCTGATCACGATGGCTGCAACCCCTATTTCTACGGCGCTGCCGGGTGCTGCCGCCCAGCCTTGGACGCCTGCAGTGTCCGACGCTGTGGCGGTCGCCCCGCGCCAACCCAGCTGGGACAAGGTCTTGCCTTTCATTGGCCCGGTGGTGTTGTTCATCGTCTGGGATTTGGCAGTGCGGCTGGGCTTTGTCAAAGCCATCTTGTTGCCGCCGCCGATCGATGCGTTGAGCGCGCTGATCACCGGTTTGGCCGGTGGGCCGCTGCTGCATGATTTCGGTATGACAGTGTGGCGCACGGTGCAGGCTTTCTTGTTTGCCGCCATCGTTGGCATGCCTTTGGGCGTGCTGCTGGGCAGTTCTGAAAAAGCCTACCGCAGCGTTGAGTTTTTGATTGATTTCTTTCGCTCAACGCCTTCGTCGGCACTGATCCCACTGTTCTTAATGATCTTTGGCGTGTCCGAGATCAACAAGGTGGCGATAGCCGCTTTTGGTGCGCTGCTGATTGTGGTGTTCAACAGCGCCTATGGCGTCATCAACGCTCGCAAGCAGCGCGTGATGGCGGCCAAGGTGATGGGTGCTTCACGTTGGCGTGTCTTCAAAGATGTGCTGATCTGGGAAAGCCTGCAGCCGAGTTTTGTCGGCCTGCGTTCTGCCGTGTCGATGGCGCTGGTGATTGTCATCGTGGCCGAGATGTTCATCGGTGCAGACAGTGGCTTGGGCAACCGCATCATCAACTCGCAGCAGGTCATGAATGTGCGCGACATGTATGCGTCTATTTTGGCGGCCGGTGCTTTGGGCTACGCCCTGAATGTTTTGTTTTTGATGCTGGAAAAACGCATCGTTCATTGGAGCGGAAGATGACTGTCGTTCTGAATGCGCCTTTTAATGTGGATGTACCGGTACCGCCTTTTCGGCCGGGCCCGGTGGGCACGCACATCACGATTCGCGGTTTGACCAAGTACTTTGCGGGCTGGCCGCTGTATGAGAACTTTGACCTGGATATTCCGAAGCACAAGATCACCTCGGTGTTCGGTCCCAACGGTTGTGGCAAGTCGACGCTGATTAACATGATCGCCGGGCTGGTGCCGATTGACTCGGGTGAGATTTTGTTTGACGGCAAGACCCTCAAAGACACCAAGATCGGCTACGTTTTTCAGAACTACCGTGAAGCGCTTTTTCCGTGGATGCGGACCATCGACAACATCGCTTACCCGCTGAAGCTGGAGGGTAAGTCGAAAGCCGAAGTCGACCGCCGCATGGCTGAGTTGGTGGCGTCTTTTGACGTCAAGTTTGACTTGAACCGCTACCCCTACGAGCTCTCGGGCGGGCAGCAACAAACCGCGTCCATCATGCGGGCGTTGGCGCCCAACCCTGAAGTCCTTTTCCTTGACGAACCGTTCTCTGCGCTGGACTTCGAGATGACGCT
>JBEDKR010000059.1:0-8253 GCA_041172005.1 Pseudomonadota bacterium | reverse complement strand
GAGTTGCTTGCGCTCAATCGCCAGTCCCCAGTCGGCAATCGGCCCGAGTTTGGGCGACAAGCCAAAGAACACAAGCAGCTTGTCGACTGGCAACGCGTGCGTGACGCCCTCGGGGTCGGTCACGTTGGCGGCAGTCAGCTTCCCGTCTTTTTCTTCGTAGCTGGTCACTTGGCCAGCCATGAACTGCATGGCTTTGGACTCGCGCAAGGCTTTCATTTCGGCGATCTTGGCCGGTTCAGCTTGAAAGCTGTCGCGCCGATGAACCAAAGTCACGCTCTTGGCTTGCACCGGACCGGCTTTGGCGAAGGCGATGGCAGCGTCGATGGCTGCCTCGCCACCGCCGACGATGACCAAGTTTTGTCCAGCAAAGTCTGCTGGGTTGATCACGCGGTAAAAAAGTTGCGTGTCGTCAAACTTGTCGAGGCCATCTAGGCGCAACAAACGAGGCTGAAATGCACCAACACCGGCGGCGATGAAAATCGTTTTGGCTAAAAAGGCCGTGCCCTTGTTCGTTGTTAGCAAAAAACGGCCGTCCGCCTGCTTGTCGAGGGCGCTGACTTCTTGCCCAAAATGAAAGGTCGCGCCAAAGGGCTCGATCTGCCGCAGCAGCGACGCTGTGAGTTCCCGGCCGGTTGTCGCTGGCAGAGCTGGAATGTCGTAAATCGGTTTGTCGGGATAGAGCTCAATGCATTGGCCGCCAGCGTAGGCCAGCGAATCAATCACGTGGACTTTGACTTCCAGCAGACCGAGCTGGAACACCTGATACAAGCCGACCGGTCCCGCGCCGATGATGACTGCGTCGGTTTCGATCACGGCTGCGTTCACTTGATCTGCCGCCAGAAAAATCAGCGAATGAGTTCGCTGAGCTTGCCGGTTTTGTCTTTCCAGTCGTCTGCGTCTGGCAAGGCGGGCTTGCGCTTGGTGATGCTTTTCCAACCGGGCTGGGTCGACAACTCAAGGTTGATCTTGATGAAGTTGAGCTGGTCTGCGGGCAAGTCTTCTTCCGCATAAATGGCGTTGACCGGGCACTCAGGGATGCACACGGCGCAGTCAATGCACTCGTCCGGCTCGATTACCAACATGTTGGGACCTTCGCGGAAACAGTCGACGGGGCACACATCCACACAGTCGGTGTACTTGCAACGGATACAGGATTCAGAAACGACGTGTGTCATGCTTTTTTGGCTCGGTCGGTAAAAACCCTAGATTTTAAGATCTTTCTAGGGGAGGGCTGAGGGGAGGGTTGAAAGGAGGGCTTTAAATCTATTAGGCGGACAGAATCAAAGCGGCTCCAGATGTCTTGTGCGAGGCGGTATCGACCAGCACCAGCGAACCCAGAATGCGCGATTCCGCAAACGGAACAGCCGCAATAGGTTCTTGCAGCGTCAGCTCGACCACGCCGATGGCGTTGGCGTCGAGTTGCGTTGCCGCTTGTTCTTCAAGGGTGTTGATGTTCACCTGATGCACGATGCGCTTGACCTTGGCCTTGACCCAGCGATGACCTTGCAGCGCCCAATACAAACGGCCCGGCAGCAAGGGTTCGTCGTCCATCCAGGCGACGGTGGCGGTCAGCTCGCGCTTACCAGGTGCGTCGCCAAAACCTTCAGTGGCCAACAGCACGTCGCCGCGTGAGACGTCGAGTTCGCGGTCCAAGATGATGCCGGCGCTGTGGCCCGCACGCACTGATTTTGGCGAACGCGCATGGTCAAGCACCTCGGCCACCACAGCGCTTTTGCCGCCGGGCAAGACGCTCACGCTCTGGCCGACCTGCACCGCGCCGCTGGCAATGCGGCCCCAGAAAATGCGTCGTCCTTGTGAGGTGTCGGCGCTGGAAGAAAACTTCTCGACCCACTGCACCGGAAAGCTGAAAGGCTGGGCGGTGTCGGCGGGTGTGGCCGACAGTTGCTCCAAGATGGCCAACAACGCCGGGCCTTGGTAGTTGCACCAGCCGGGGTTGGCGTCCACCACGTTAAAACCTATCAGGGCCGACACCGGCACGATGGCGTGCGCGGTGATGCCTGCGTCGTGTGTGAATTGCCGCAGCGCAGCGCTGATGTGTTTAAACGCCAGCGCAGGGTCTTCCACCGCGTCAAGTTTGTTGACGGCGAAGACGATGGACGGCACGCGCAACAATTTAACCAGCAGTGAATGGCGGCGGGTTTGCGGCAACAGATTTGGGAGGGCGGACTGCCAGTCGAGTTTGGTGGCGTCGACCAGCACCACGGCCGCGTCGGCGCTTGACGCTGCCGTGACCATGTTGCGGGTGTACTGCTCGTGGCCGGGTGCATCCGCAATGATGAATTTGCGGGCGACGGTGTTGAAATAGCGGTAGGCCACGTCAATCGTGATGCCTTGCTCGCGCTCAGCTTGCAGGCCGTCGGTCAGCAGGGCCAAGTCGACCTTGCCGCTGCGTTGCACGCTGGCCAACTGGTCTTGCAGTACGGCGCGGGAGTCGACCAACAGGCGGCCGATCAGCGTGCTCTTGCCGTCATCGACGCTGCCGCAGGTGACAAAGCGCAGGGCCGCGCGCGTGTCTTGCTCGGCATTGCCGACTTCTGGGTTGCTAGTTTGAAGAATCGTGCTCATCAGAAATAACCCTCTTTTTTGCGCTTCTCCATCGAGGCGTCGGAAGTCTTGTCGTCCATGCGGGTGGCACCGCGTTCACTGACGTCTGCAGTCAGTGTTTCCAGCACCACTTCGGCTGGGTTGGCGGCGGGGCTTTCGACCGGGCAAGTGCAGGTGATGTCGCCCAAGGTGCGAAAGCGAACGGTTTTATCGACTGCGGTTTCACCGGCTTTCAAGGGTGTGAGTTCGGTCACCGGCACCAGCAGACCTGTGCGTTCGACCACTGTGCGTTGGTGCGCGTAATACAGCGAAGGCAGTTCGATCTGCTCGCGCTCGATGTATTGCCAGACGTCGAGTTCGGTCCAGTTGGAAATCGGGAACACGCGAAAGTGCTCACCCGGTTGCAAGCGCGTGTTGAAAAGGTTCCACAGCTCTGGCCGTTGGGCTTTGGGCTGCCATTGACCGAAGGCATCGCGGTGCGAAAAAATCCGCTCTTTGGCGCGGGCTTTTTCTTCGTCGCGGCGGGCGCCGCCGATCAAGGCGTCAAAGCGAAACTCTTCAATCGCTTCCAGCAGCGTGACCGACTGGTGCACGTTGCGCGGCTCGTCTGGATGCGCCAGCCGAACGGTGCCGCGCTTCATCGAGTCTTCGACGTTGCGGACAATCAAATTAGCGCCGAGCTGCTGGGCCCGGTAGTCGCGAAAAGCCGTCACTTCAGGGAAGTTGTGGCCGGTGTCGATCATCAGGAGCGGGTACGGAATGTGGCCGCCACGTGTGCTGTCGACAAAGGCTTTTTCAGCGCATTTGAGCAGCACCAGCGAGTCTTTGCCGCCAGAAAAAAGCAGGGTCGGGCGCTCGAAAGCGGCTGCGACTTCACGCAGGATGAAGATCGCCTCTTCTTCCAAGGCGTCGAGATGCGCATTGCTCAGCTGGGTCTTTGGTTGACTCAACATGTGGGCTTCGGCTACAGCGTTCACGCGGAGACCTCTTTGATAGGAATGATGGATGAAATGGAGGAGGACTGACCTTCGGCAGCGTCAGATACATGCAGGCCGCACTCTTTGGCGCTTTCTTGTTCCCACCACCAGCGGCCGGAGCGAATGTCTTCACCCAGCGTGACGGCGCGGGTGCAGGGCGCACAGCCGATGCTCGGAAAAAATTCGTCGTGCAGCGAGTTGTAGAGAATGTTGTTGATGCCAATGAAATGCCAAACGTCGCCGGCGGTCCAGCGCGCGAGCGGGTTGACCTTGGCGCGTTCGCCGGGCTCGTCGACCAACTCATGCTCGATGAACTCAACTTCGGCGCGTGCATTCGACTGCTCGCGGCGCAGGCCTGTCAGCCAGCCTTTTTTGCTGGCCAGTGCGCGCGCCAGCGGCTCCATCTTGCGGATGCCGCAGCAGGCTTTGCGCAGGTCTACGCTCTGGTACATGGCTTTGTCACCATGGGTGCTGACGAATTCAGCGGCGACTTCAGCCACCGGACGATAGGCTTCAACCGGACGGGCGTAGCGCGCTTCAATTCGTCCAATCATGGCCACCGTTTGAGGGTGCAACATGCCGGTCTCTAAAACAAAAATACTGCAGTCGATGTTGTGCTCAGCCAGCAAGTGCGTGATGACCATGTCTTCTGCACCCAAGCTGGAAGCCTGCGTCAATGGCGAAAATTCTTGCGCTGCACGCTTCAAAAGTGCGATGGTTTCGGCCAGCTTGGCGTCGAAGTCTGGCGAGGCTTTTGCATAAAGCGAGACTGCGCTCATGAACTGGTGCATTCCGTGTTTGCGAAGTGCGGCTTGATCTGCACGGCATCGCCTTGGTAGCGGCCGACGCCGTAACCAGGGTAGCTGGCCAGCACGCGCTGCGCCACGTCGAGTGGCTGGTCGGCGCGCAGCACAGCCACATCAAAACCGCTGCGTTCCATTTGAGCGAGCTGGTCGACCAGTACGTCGCCGGTAGCGCGAATTTCGCCGGTGAATTCACGTCGGCGGCGCAGCAAAAAAGCCTGGCTGTAAGCGCGGCCGTCGGTGAACTTGGGAAAGTGCAGGTCGATGCGTTTGATGCCTTCGAGTGGCAAGTCCATCGGGTCGGCGTCGTTTGCGAATACCACGGTGCCCGTTTGTTCCGCCGTGCTGTCGTTGGTGGTGAGTAATTTCATGGTGTGTTCTTTCAATCCTGTACGACCACAGGGATACGCGCGTTCTTGGCGGCGGTTTTGTAAGGCTCCATGCCAATCCTGCGCAGCGTGGCAATGAAGGTTTCGCCAGACGTGCGCTGTTGGCGATAGGTTTCCAGCACAGCCTCAATGACTTCTGGCACTTCAGTCGCCGTGAACGACGGGCCGACGACTTTGCCCGGCAGCGGATCACCGCTCAGGTTGGAGCCATCTGATCCGCCCAGCGACACCTGATACCACTCAAGTCCGTCTTTGTCGACGCCCAAAATGCCGATGTGACCGCTGTGGTGATGGCCGCAGGAGTTGATGCAACCGCTGATGTGCAGGTCGATCTCGCCCAAGTCGTGGAGCTCGTCCATGTCTTGGTAGCGCTCGGTGATGGCTTCGGCAATCGGGATCGAGCGGGCATTCGCCAGCGAGCAAAAGTCGCCGCCTGGGCAGGCGATCATGTCGGTCAGCAGGCGGATGTTCGGGCGTGCAAAACCAGCCTTGCGGGCAGCGCGCCAGAGTTCAGGCAACTGGTCGCAAGCGACCCACGGCAGCAGCAAGTTTTGGTCGTGCGTGACACGCAATTCGCCAGCGCTGAAAGCGTCGGCGAGTTCGGCGGCTTTGTCGAGCTGGTCGGCCGTGGCATCGCCAGGCGCTTGGCCTAAGCGTTTGAACGACAGTGTGACAGCGCGCAAATCAGGGTTCTTGTGAGCAGCCACGTTTTGCTTGAGCCAACGGCCAAACTCGATGTCGTCTTCAGCAGCGGCGCGCAGGATGTTGGCGATTTTGGCATCGGCGCTTTTGCGGTCGCAGCTGAGTGACGGTGGCACGAAGCAAGCCGTGACGCGGTCGAGTTCGGCTTGCGAGATGGTGTGCGGGCCGCCATCGTGTTCCATGATTTGCAGGTATTCGGCTTCGACGTCATCGATGTAGCGCTGGCCTTCGGCTTTCACCAAAATCTTGATACGTGCCTTGTAAATATTGTCGCGGCGGCCGTAGCGGTTGTAAACGCGGACGATGGCTTCGATGAAGTTCATGACCTGATGCCACGGCAGAAATTCACGGATGACGCTTGCAATGATGGGCGTGCGGCCCATGCCGCCGCCGACCAACACTTTAAAACCTAGCTCGCCTTCAGCGTTGTGGATCAAATGCAGACCGACGTCATGCCAAGCGGTGGCGGCGCGGTCTTCGCGGGCGCCGCTGATGGCGATCTTGAACTTGCGCGGCAGGAAAGCGAACTCTGGGTGCAGCGTGCTCCACTGGCGCAAGATTTCGCCAAACGGCCGCGGATCGGCAATTTCGTCAGCGCCAATGCCGGCACGTTCGTCGCTGGTGATGTTGCGGATACAGTTGCCGCTGGTCTGGATGCCGTGCATGTCGACGCTGGCCAGCAGGTCCATCACGTCGGCTGACTTGTCGAGCGGAATCCAGTTGTACTGGATGTTCTGACGCGTGGTGAAGTGGGCGTAGCCGGCGGTCAACTTAGAGCCGATGGCCAAACCGCCGGTCAACACCGGGCCGAGCAAATTTTGCTTGGCTTGAGCGTCTTTGAACAGCTCGGCATTTGGCTGGTCGTACTCGCGAGCGATCTTGGCCAAGATACGCACTTGCGCGCTGGAGAGCTCGCCGTAAGGCACGGCCACGCGCAACATCGGCGCGTAACGCTGCACATACCAACCGTTTTGCAAACGCAGTGGTTTGAATTCGTCTTCGGACAATGTGCCAGCTTGCCAGCGCGTGAGCTGGTCGCGGTACTGGTCAGCCCGCGCTCGGACGAACTGGCGGTCAAATTCGGTGTATTGGTACATAAGCGGATTGAAAATTAAAAGGGATCAGATAACGTTTTTCAAGCGGTTCAGATGGTGATCAATTTGACGCCAGCGTAGGCCAGCAGCAAAGACAAAAGGGAGCGAATGATACGGTCTGGCGTTTTGTGCACCAGTTGCGCGCCCAGCCAGATACCGGGTAGCGAACCGATCAGCAGCTTGCCCAGCAGCGGCCAGTCGACCGACCCAAGGGAAGCGTGACCCAAACCTGCCACCAGCGTCAATGGCACGGCGTAAGCGATGTCGGCCGCGACAATGCGCGGCAGCGGCAGCAGTGGATACAGCAAGATCAGCGCCGTGACACCAATCGCGCCGGCGCCTACCGATGTCAGGGTGACCAAGGTGCCAATCACGGTGCCAAACAAAACTGGCAGGCTCCAGTGGCGTGGTCTTGTCGCTGCTTCCAATTGCGCGCCAGCGATCTGGCGGGGTATTTTTTTACCCTGAATGGCTTTGTACAGTGTGGCCAGCGCCGTGAACAGCAGGGCGATGCCAAGTGTCAGCGTCATGGCTTTTTGCACGGCCGGGTTGGCGGGTCCCAAGTTGTGCAAGACATAAAGCGTGATCAGCGCGGCCGGAATGCTGCCCATGCTGAGTGCCCCAACCAGACGCCAAGGGACAACGCGTTGACGCGCCAAGCTGACCGTGCCGCCCATTTTGGTGAACGCCGCAAACAGTAAATCGGTGCCGATGGCCAAATACGGCTTGATGCCGAAGCCAAAAATCAGCAGCGGCGTCATCAAAGAGCCGCCACCCACGCCTGTTAGGCCGACGATCAGGCCGACAGCGAAGCCGGCAAAAATAAACGCTAAATCATGCATAGGGCGCTACTGTAAAAGAAGGGCTTATGAATTCAAACGACAGTTTTGTACTTCTCTTATGCGCATAAGCTTATTCAGAAAAGTGATGACGGTTTGCAAACAGTGATTGCGCCAATCGTTTTTCAATCGGCAATGGTTCTGCATGCAAGTACGCAGCCAAAATTTCGCCGCACAGCACGGCAAAACTCAAGCCTCTTGAACCCAAGGCAGTGCACACACACAAACCAGGCAGCGCGACATTATCTAACGGGCCGACGATGGGCAAACGGTCTGGCGAAACGCAGCGCACGCCGGCCCAAGCTTGGGTCTTGTCTTTGACAAACGAAGAACTCAAAGTCTCGGCAGTCAGCGGCAACAGTTGTTGTAGTCGCTCAACTATGGCCTGCTGGTCTTTGTCTTTGATATCGGCTCGGTTGTTGTCACGCTCGAAGGTCGAGCCCATCAGCCAATGCGTTTGTCCACTGTCGTTGACGAAAGAAGGGATAAAGCTGCCGTGGCCGTTGACAGGAAAGGGCGGCATGACGCCGGCATCCGTGACCGCAGCCCAAGCCACTTGGCCGCGAATGGCTTGCAGCGGTAAATTCGCATGCGTGTTTGCCAAGCCGGTGCATTCAAAGCCAGCTGCCAAAACCACCAGCTCGGCCTCAGCGATACAATTTTTATCAGCGTCCAAGAGCTGCCAAATGCCGTCCGAGTTGGCACTTGCAAGACGTTTCAGTTCTGCGACTTGGACACCGTAGTGAGTGAAGATACTAGGCGTTTCTAGCAGCGCTTGAACCAATTTTTTCGGTTTGATCCAACCGCCTGCGGCGTGCCAGAGTGGCGGCATGTTGTCGCTTTGGGCAGAGGGTGCTGCACTGCCAGTGGCCACTTCAAGGGCT
>JBEDKR010000058.1:0-8293 GCA_041172005.1 Pseudomonadota bacterium | reverse complement strand
TACAACGCCCGTATCTGATACGGGCGTTGTATGAATGGTGTACTGACAACGGCTTCACGCCCTATGTGGCAGTGCTCGTCGACGACACCGTGCAAGTGCCACGTGAATACGTCAAAAACAACGAGATTGTTTTGAACATCAGTTTTGGTGCGACCAGTTCGCTCAAGCTGGGCAACGACTTCATTGAGTTCAAAGCTCGATTTGGCGGTAGTGCCCGTGAAATTCACGTGCCGATCGGCCGGGTGATTGCTATCTACGCCCGTGAAAACGGACAAGGCATGGCTTTCCCTGCGCCGGTTGCATCCAAGACGGGTGACCCATCGACAGAAGCTTCTCGCGCCGAAAATGTGTCGACAGAAACTGCGCTGACATTGGCGCCGTCACACTCTGCCCATGACGGGAACAAGCCATTTCAGTTGGTGCCAGACGATGGTTCGCCAGAACCACCAAAAAAACCTGCAGGAAAGCGGCCGGCACTCAAGCGGGTGAAGTAAACTATACCTCGTTGCCGCTTTAGCTCAGTTGGTAGAGCAACCGCCTTGTAAGCGGTAGGTCGTCAGTTCGACTCCGACAAGCGGCACCACTTCATTGCTTTTAAGCAGTGACAAGACCTGTAAAAACCCGCCTTCTTCATTGAAGAGCGGGTTTTTCTTTGCACCAACGAAAAGCCCCAGAAAGTCCAAAAATTCCTGCCATGAGCAGGCCAGTACATGGCGCAGCCTTGTTTGCAAGGTGGCTAGCGTTGCGACGAACCAATCAACAACTTCAGGCGAATTGTCGTGATGTTGTGGCCGTCGGCCTGCAGCCGGGCTTGGAATGCGGGCAGTAACTGCCTGAGCTTGGCGGCAGCGGCGTTACTGGAGATCAGCAAACACCAAGTTTCGCCGTCGATCGGGCCGGCCTTGACTGATGCGCGCATCGCCGCTGGTAACAGCAACTCTACGCTTTTGAGTAAATCGCTGGACTCGCGCACCATCCCCGCCAGCCTCGCCAGAGAAGGTGAGTTCTCAATGGCTTGGTTGAAGGTGACTGATTTGGGTTGGCGGTGCGGTGAATACATGACAATGCGCGCGGGGAAAAGTAGGAGGGTGTTGTGCGTGAAGCGTCTGAGTTTTCAGCTTGTGAATTATCAGGGATTGCAGGCAAGCGCCGGCTAAAAACGACTCGCGTCGCAGCGGCATGGAAGGGCTTCTGCGCAGAGGTAAAATCAGGGGTTTGCGTACAGTTGAATTGGCTAATAGGCTGGTTGGCTGACAAAAAGCGTCATCTCTCAAGTTGCAATCAATAAAGGTTTCGGCCGTTTTAACAGCTGCTGGTGCTGATAAAGGGCTTCGTATCTATGGCTTTCAATCCTCTGAAAAAACTCTTCGGTAGCCGCAACGACCGGTTGATGAAAACCTACCGCAAAACCGTTGAACGTATCAACGCCCTCGAGGGGCAGTTTGAACAACTCACCGACGAGCAACTGCGCAGCAAGACACAAGAATTCAAGGACCGCGTCGCCGCTGGTGAAACGCTGGATGACTTGATGGTCGAAGCCTTTGCCGTGGTGCGTGAAGGCAGCAAGCGTGTCATGAAGATGCGGCACTTTGATGTGCAGATGCTGGGCGGCATGTCGCTGCACAACTGCAAGATTTCCGAAATGGGCACGGGCGAGGGCAAAACCCTGACGTCCACCTTGCCGGTATACCTGAACGCCTTGGCCTGCAAGGGTGTTCATGTGGTCACCGTCAATGACTACTTGGCCAATCGCGATGCGCGTTGGATGGGCAAGCTTTACAACTTCCTAGGCATGACGGTCGGCATCAATTTGCCGAACATGTCGCGGCAAGAAAAGCAGGCCGCCTACGCCGCTGACATCACCTACGGCACCAACAACGAATACGGTTTCGATTATTTGCGCGACAACATGGTCTATGAAGTCGGCGACCGCGTGCAGCGTGGTTTGAACTTCGCCATCATCGACGAGGTCGATTCGATTTTGATCGACGAAGCCCGCACGCCGTTGATCATCAGCGGCCAGGCTGAAGACCACACCGCCATGTACTTGGCGATGAACCAAGTGGTGCCGTTGATGACGCGCCAGGAAGGCGAAGCCGATCCACGCACCGGTGAGGGCATCATCACGCCGGGCGATTTCACCGTCGACGAAAAGACCCATCAGGTGTTTTTGACCGAGCAGGGCCACGAAAACGCCGAGCGCATTCTGTTCGGTATGGGTTTGATTCCGGAAGGCGCCACGCTGTACGACCCGGCCAATATTGCCTTGGTGCATCATCTGTACGCAGCGCTGCGCGCCAAGCACATTTACCACCGTGACCAGCACTATGTGGTGCAAGAGGGCGAAGTGGTGATCGTCGATGAGTTCACCGGTCGCCTGATGTCGGGCCGTCGCTGGAGCGATGGCCTGCACCAAGCGGTGGAAGCCAAGGAAGGCGTGGCTATTCAGGCTGAAAACCAGACGCTGGCGTCGATTACTTTCCAGAATTATTTCCGCCTTTACAGCAAGTTGGCCGGCATGACCGGCACAGCCGATACCGAGGCTTATGAGTTCCAAGAAATCTACGGCTTAGAGACGACCGTGATTCCGCCGAACCGGCGCAGTCAGCGGGACGATCAACTCGACCGCGTGTACAAAACCACGCGCGAGAAATATGAAGCAGCCATCAAGGACATTCGCGAATGTTATGAGCGTGGTCAACCCGTGCTGGTCGGTACGACCTCGATTGAAAACTCGGAAATCATTGACCAGCTGCTGGAAAAAGAAAAGCTGCCGCACCAAGTGCTGAACGCCAAGCAACACGCCCGCGAAGCCGACATCGTGGCGCAGGCGGGTCGCTCCGGCATGATCACCATTGCCACCAATATGGCGGGCCGCGGCACCGACATCGTGTTGGGCGGTAACGTCGAGAAATTGGTCGAGGCTGTCGAAGCCGATGAGACTCTGGACGCCAGTGCCAAAGCCGCTGAAATCGTCCGTCTGCGCGCGCAGTGGCAGGCCGAGCACGACAAGGTCACCGCCTTGGGTGGCTTGCGAATTATTGCGACCGAACGGCACGAGTCACGCCGCATTGACAACCAGCTGCGCGGTCGTTCTGGCCGTCAGGGTGACCCGGGCTCTTCGCGCTTTTACCTTAGCTTGGATGACCCGCTGATGCGCATCTTCGCGGGTGATCGCGTGCGCTCCATCATGGAGCGTTTGAAGATGCCCGATGGCGAGGCGATCGAAGCTGGGATCGTGACCCGCAGCATTGAGTCGGCGCAGCGCAAGGTGGAAGCCCGCAATTTTGATGTGCGCAAACAATTGTTGGAATACGACGACGTCTCTAACGACCAGCGCAAGGTGATTTACCAGCAGCGCAACGACATCATGGACGCGCCTAGTTTGCAAGGTCAGATCACGTCGCTGCGCGAAGGCTGTTTCACTGACCTGACGCGACAATATGTCCCTGCTGAAAGCGTCGAAGAGCAATGGGATATCCCGGTTCTTGAAAAAGTTTTGCGCGACGAATGGCAACTGGTTGTGCCCTTGCAAGAAGAAATCTCTGCGGCCGAAGCCATCACCGACGAAGACCTGCTCGAAAAGATTGTCACTGCAGCGAACGATGCTTTTAACGCCAAGGTCGAAGCCATCGGCGAAGACAGCTTGATTCAGTTCGAGCGTATGGTGCTGCTGCAAAGTATCGACACCCACTGGCGTGAGCATTTGAGTTCTTTGGACTATTTGCGTCAGGGTATTCATTTGCGCGGTTATGCGCAGAAGCAGCCTAAGCAGGAATACAAGCGCGAAGCCTTTGAGTTGTTTGGCCAGTTGCTGGACAGCGTTAAAAATGACGTCACCAAAGTCTTGATGACGGTCAGAATCCAATCGCCTGAGCAACTCGGACAGGCTGCCGAGGACATGGAAAGCCGCGCTGAAAACATCACCAACGTCACCTACACCGCACCGACTGAAACCGGCGAGGCCGAAGTCATTGCGGTCACCGACGAGCAGCGTCAGCGCATGACGGGTGACTATGTTCCGCGCGTCGGCCGCAACGACGCTTGCCCTTGTGGTTCGGGCAAAAAATACAAGGCCTGCCACGGCAAGCTGGTCTGATCAGGCGCACCTGATGCGGGCCCAGTCCTTGGGCCCGCTGTTCTTGAACTCTGGAGTCTTCCCATGCCTGTGAATCTGGTCGCTACGCCTTCTGCTGAACTTCATCCTGTCCCCGGCGTTCGCTGGGGGATTGCCGAAGCTGGCATTCGCAAAGTCGATCGCAAAGATCTGGCGGTTCTCTTGCTCGACGAAGGTTGTGCGGTCGGCGCGGTGTTCACGCAAAACCGTTTCTGCGCGGCACCGGTGCAAATCTGCCGTGAGAATTTGGCTTTGAACGCAGGTGCCTCGCATGGTATTCGCGCCATGCTGATCAACACCGGCAATGCGAATGCCGGCACCGGTTCTGATGGCTTGATGCGTGCGCGTGCCAGTTGCATCGCGCTGGCCCGTGACCTCAACGTGTCGCCGGAGCAGATCTTGCCGTTCTCGACAGGCGTCATCATGGAGCCTCTGCCGTATGAGCGCATCGCCGCTGGGCTACCGGCTGCGCTGGCAAATGCTCGGCCAGACAACTGGGCCAGTGCCGCTGAAGCCATCATGACCACCGACATCGTGGCCAAGGCGTTCTCCACGCGCATCACACTGGGCGGTGCCACCATCACCATCACCGGCATCAGCAAAGGGTCGGGCATGATCCGCCCGAACATGGCGACCATGCTCGGTTTCATGGCGACTGACGCATGTGTGTCGCCGTCGCTGATGTCGCAACTGGCCCGTGAGCTGGCAGACGCTTCCTTCAACCGTGTCACGGTTGATGGTGACACCTCTACCAACGACTCCTTCGTGATCGTGGCGACCCAACAAGCCAAGCACGCGCCGATCACCTCACTGGACAGTGCTGACGGCCGCGCCCTCCAAGCGGGGATGCTGGAGATTGCTCAGAAGCTGGCGCAGGCGATTGTGCGCGACGGCGAAGGCGCCACCAAATTCATCACCATCCGCGTCGAAGGCGGCAACACCGGCGACGAATGCCGCAAAGTGGCGTACGCTATTGCGCATTCACCGCTGGTCAAAACGGCTTTCTTTGCCAGCGACCCGAACCTCGGCCGCATTCTGGCTGCTGTCGGTTACGCCGGCATCGATGACCTAGACCAGACGCTGATTGATTTGTACTTGGACGACGTGTTGGTAGCCAAAAACGGTGGCCGCCACATCGACTACGTCGAAGCTGAAGGCCAACGTGTGATGCAACAAAGCGAAATTTTGGTTCGCGTGGTGTTGGGTCGCGGTGACGCGGTCGACACCGTTTGGACCTGTGACCTCTCCTACGATTACGTCAAGATCAACGCAGATTACAGAAGTTAAACCGCCCCATGAACGAGTCCTTTGAACGCCTGATGGCGCGTGTTGAATCCTTGGTCACCCGCATTGAGTCGGTCTTGCCGCAGCCTTTGGGCGCACCCGACTGGCAAGCCTCGGTGGCTTACCGTTACCGCAAGCGCAGTTCCGGTCATGGCTCACTGGAACCGGTGAAACACCTCGGTAGCATGCAACTGGCGGACTTGAAGGAAATCGAAGACCAAAAAGAGAAAATTAAGCGCAACACTGAGCAGTTCGTCAAGGGTGTGCCAGCCAACAACGTGCTGTTGACAGGCTCACGCGGCACCGGCAAATCCTCCTTGATCAAGGCCTGCTTGAACGAATACTCGGCGCAAGGTTTACGCCTCATCGAAGTGGACAAAGCAGACTTGGTGGACTTGCCCGACATTGTGGATCTGGTCTTTGGCTTACCTGAAAAATTCATCATCTTTTGCGATGACTTGAGCTTTGAAGAGGGTGAGTCTGGCTACAAAGCGCTCAAGTCGATTCTTGACGGCTCGATCGCTGCGGCAACTCCGAATGTGTTGATTTACGCGACCAGCAACCGCCGCCATTTGCTGCCCGAGTACATGACCGAAAACCTCACCTACACCCACACCGCGGACGGTGAAGTGCATCCCGGTGAAGTGGTTGAAGAAAAAATTTCACTGTCTGAGCGCTTTGGTTTGTGGGTCAGTTTTTACCCCTTCAGCCAAGACGAATACCTGACCATCGTGGCGCAGTGGTTGACGTCGTTTGGTGTGACGGCTGAGGCCATCAAAGCAGCACAGCCAGCGTCATTGGTCTGGGCTCTAGAGCGTGGCTCACGCAGCGGTCGGGTGGCTTTCCAGTTCGCCCGCGACTACGCCGGCCAACAAACTACCGCATGACCTCACCACTGCTGGTGGCTGACAAAGACCGGCCACGCGAAGGCGGTGTTGACCGCAAGCTGGTGGAGGTCGCTGTAGGCGTGCTGCTACGCCCCGATGGTGAGTTTTTATTGACTTCGCGGCCATCCGGCAAAGTCTACGAAGGCTACTGGGAATTTCCCGGTGGCAAGCTTGAAGCGGGCGAAAGCGTCGAGCAGGCTTTGCGTCGTGAGCTCGAAGAAGAGATCGGCATCACGATCGGTGCCGTGCACGCTTGGCGAACCGAACTGGTCGATTACCCTCACGCCTTGGTGCGGCTGAATTTTTGCAAAGTCTTTGAATGGAGCGGCGTTTTACAGATGCGTGAAGGCCAGTCATTCGCTTGGCAGAGCCTGCCAGTGCAAGTCTATCCGGTGCTGCCCGGCACGGTGCCGGTGTTGGCTTGGTTTGCCGAAGAACACGGCTTTAAGGCGGCGACCCATTTGCCGCTCTGATTTTTGCTTGCGGCTGCTACGCTAGCTGCCACTTTTTTCGAGCCGCCAGCACAGCCTCTGGATAAGGGGCTTGCCCACGCGATCCGTTGTAGCGGCCCAAACCCATGAACACATCGCCTTGTTCACGGTCTAAATAATGCCGCAAGATGACGCAGCCAAAGCGTAAATTGGTTTGCAAGTGAAAGAGCTTGCTAACATCGCCATCGCCAATGAGGCGAACCCAAAACGGCATGACCTGCATGAAGCCGCGCGCGCCCACCGATGACACAGCGAACTTGCGAAAGTGGCTCTCGACTTCAATCAGCCCCAGCACCAGCGACAGATCCAGCCCGGCGCGTTGGCTTTCGTACCAGACGGTCTGTGAAAACTCCTGACGGTTGTGTGCCTCAGGAATGAGCCGCACAAGCCGAGTCGCCATGAGACTCGACCAGCGTTGGTAGGCTAGTCGGCTTTCAGCGTTGTTGAATTGCGGCACTGGCGGCGCACGATTTGAAACGGCTGATGTCAAGGCCGTGCGGACTGAGTCGGCCAGCGGCTCTTCCAGTTGGCCGCCTGCGTGGGCAGTCTCGCCAAACATAGCGACACAACCCAATCCGCCGACGCTCGCCAAGAGGCTCAGAAGGCCTGTTGCAGAGCCGTGCTGCAAGCAACGCCGACGCGAGATGCAGGCGCTGTCCAGAGGCGGTGCTAAGCGCCCTGGTGGCTCCATCATGGTGCCAGCTTGCCCTTGAGAAAGTTGAAGACGTCGACGACGTCGACCTTGGTCGAAGCCGCGTCACGGCGATGCTGGTATTCAACCTGACCGTCTTTCAGGCCACGGTCGCCAATCGTCACGCGGTGTGGCACGCCGATGAGTTCCCAGTCGGCGAACATGGCGCCGGGACGCTCGCCCCGGTCGTCAAGAATCACATCGACGCCAGCGGCCAGCAGCTCTGTGTGCAGCTTGTCGGCAGCCGCTTGTACCTCGGGAAAGCGATCCGGGCTGATCGGGCAGATCACCACGGTGAATGGGGCAATCGCATCTGGCCAGATGATGCCGCGCTCGTCGTGGTTTTGCTCAATCGCAGCCGCAGGTAGCCGTGTGATGCCGATGCCGTAGCAACCCATTTCCATGAATTGGGGCTTGCCGTTTTCGTCCAGAAACGTCGCGTTCATGGCTTGGCTGTATTTTGTGCCGAGGTAAAACACGTGGCCGACTTCAATGCCGCGTTCAATCGCCAGCAAGCCTTGGCCATCGGGTGACGCATCGCCCGCCAACACGTTGCGCAAATCCGCGACCACGCTCGGTTCCGGTAAATCGCGCACCCAGTTCACGCCGGTCAAATGCAGGTTCACTTCGTTGGCGCCGCAAATCCAGTCACTCATGACCGCGACTTCACGGTCAACCACCAGAGAGACGGGTTTCCTCAAGTTCAAGGGCCCGAGGTAGCCCGGCTTGCAGCCGAAATGGTCTTCGATCTCAGTCAAGGTGGCGAAGCGGAAATTCGCCAAGCCTTCGATCTTGCCGACCTTGACTTCATTCATGTCGTGGT
>JBEDKR010000057.1:0-8347 GCA_041172005.1 Pseudomonadota bacterium | reverse complement strand
CGGCGCGTTTCAGCAGACGGTGTCCACTGTGCGCAAGCAAACACCCGACAACGAAGCTTGGCGCAGCATTCGCTTCATGGTGTTTGACTTACCCGCCCATGGCGGGACGTTCACGGAGCGCATCCCGGCTCTCAACGCACACATCCAGGCAATTGATCAGCCGTGGTTGCAAGCCGTGCCGCAATGGAAGGTCACCAGCCATCAGGCGCTGGGCAAACTGCTGACGCTCAATGTCAAAGCCAAGGGTGAGGGATTGATGCTGCACCGGGGCGCTTCTCTCTATCGCGGCGGCCGCAGCGACGATTTGCTGAAAGTCAAAACACATGAAGACGCCGAAGCCGTGGTGGTCGGCCACACGTCTGGTCAAGGAAAATATGCCGGTGCGCTCGGTGCTTTACAGGTAGAAATGCCAGCACTGCCGGGACAAAAGCCCTTGCGCTTCAACATTGGCACCGGCCTGAGCGATGCCGACCGCAAGTCACCACCGGCGATTGGCACGACGGTGACTTATCGGTTCCAAGGATTCAACGACAGCGGCATTCCGCGATTTGCCAGCTTTCTGCGCATCCGAAGCGACGCAGAATCCAACAAGCCATCCGACTGAAACAGCGGTCAGCGCTTGACGCAGTCCGCGTAATAACGCTTCTTGCCTTTGGCGTCTTCTTGCTCGACCAGACCGTGGATATCGGTTTCAAAGCCAGGGCACTGGCTGTTGAACTCGCGCGCAAACTTCAGGTAATCCACAATCTTTTTGTTGAAAACTTCGCCCGGAATCAGCAATGGAATGCCCGGTGGGTAAGGCGTCACCAAACCGACCGTGATGCGCCCTTCAAGGTGGTCAATCTCAACCCGCTCCGTCGTGCGGTGCGCAATGTGGGCGTACGCGTCGCTCGGTTTCATGGCCGGCGTCAGGTCGCTCAGGTAGACCTCGGTCGTCAATCGGGCAATGTCGTACTTGGCGTATTGCGCGTGAATGTGCTGGCACAAATCACTCAAGCCCATGCGCTCGTACTTGGGGTACTTCTGGCAAAACTCCGGCAAGATGCGCCACATCGGCTGGTTCTTGTCGTAGTCATCCTTGAACTGTTGCAGCGCCGTCAACAAAGTGTTCCAGCGGCCTTTTGTGATGCCGATGGTGAACATGATGAAGAAACTGTAAAGACCTGTTTTTTCAACGATCACGCCATGCTCGGCCAAAAACTTGGTGACGATGCTGGCTGGAATGCCGGTCTTTGAAAACTTGCCATTCAAGTCCATGCCGGGCGTGACGATGGTCGACTTGATGGGGTCCAGCATGTTGAAGCCGGTGGCCATTTGGCCGAAACCATGCCAGTTGTTGGCACCGTTTTTAGCTGTCTTGGCGCTGCGTGACTCGCCCTTGATGATCCAGTCCTTGGCCTCGCCAATGCCTTCTTCCACCAGCTTGTCTGGGCCCCAGACCTTGAACCACCAGTCGGTGCCATATTCTTCGTCGATCTTGCGCATGGCACGGCGGAAATCAAGCGCCTCGGCAATGCTCTCTTCAACCAAGGCGGTGCCGCCGGGCGGCTCCATCATGGCTGCAGCCACATCGCAACTGGCAATGATGCTGTACTGCGGCGAGGTCGAAGTGTGCATCAGGTAAGCCTCATTGAAGAGGTGCCTGTCGAGCTTGGTGTTTTGCGAGTCTTGCACCAGTACGTGGCTGGCTTGGCTGATACCGGCCAGCAGTTTGTGAATTGACTGCGTTGAATAGACCACCGCATGCTTAGGGCGAATACGGTTCTTGCCCATGGCGTGGTAAGTACCGTAGAACGGGTGGAAAGCCGCATGCGGCAACCATGCTTCGTCAAAATGCAAGTTGTCGATGTAACCGTCGAGCATTCCCTTAATCGTCTCTGTGTTGTACAGCACGCCGTCATAAGTTGACTGAGTCAAGGTCAGCACGCGCGGCTTGACCTTGCTGGCATCGACACCCTTGAGCAGTGGATTCGCAGCGATTTTGGCGCGGATCGCATCGGGCTCAAACTCACTCTGTGGAATCGGGCCGATGATGCCAAAGTGATTGCGCGTCGGCTTTAAAAACACCGGAATGGAGCCCGTCATGATGATGGCGTGCAAGATCGACTTGTGGCAGTTGCGGTCAACCACCACCACGTCGCCCGGCGCCACGGTGTGGTGCCAGACCATCTTGTTGCTGGTCGAAGTGCCATTGGTGACGAAAAAGCAATGGTCGGCATTGAAGATACGCGCCGCATTGCGTTCGCTGGCACCGATGGCACCGTCATGGTCTAGCAATTGGCCGAGCTCTTCAACCGCGTTGCAAACGTCTGCACGCAGCATGTTTTCACCGAAGAACTGGTGGAACATTTGGCCCACCGGGCTCTTCAAAAATGCCACGCCGCCTGAGTGACCTGGGCAGTGCCAAGAATAAGAGCCGTCTTCAGCATAGTCCAGCAAGGCTTTGAAAAATGGCGGCTTCACGCCTTCCAGATAACTCTTGGCCTCACGAATGATGTGGCGCGCCACAAACTCGGGCGTGTCTTCAAACATGTGAATGAAGCCATGCAGTTCGCGCAAGATGTCGTTCGGAATATGACGCGAAGTTTTGGTCTCGCCGTATACATAAATCGGCACATCCAGATTCTTGCGGCGCACTTCGGTGATGAAATGCCGCAAATCCAGCACCGCCGGATCGAGATCGGGGCCGGGCGTGAACTCTTCGTCGTCAATCGACAAAATGAAAGCGCTGGCACGGCTCTGCTGCTGGGCAAACTGCGACAAGTCGCCGTAGCTGGTCACACCCAGAACTTCAAAGCCTTCACTCTCGATGGCTTGCGCTAGCGCACGAATACCCAGACCTGAGGTGTTTTCGGAGCGAAAGTCTTCATCAATGATGACGATGGGGAAGCGAAATTTCATGGTGTGCGCGAGGCTATTAACCTGATCTGAGAGTTTCGATGGCAAACAAAAAGGGAAAGTGTACGGAAATAATGCCCTGCCCTTTGGCTCGGCCGCTCTTTTGCTTCAAAATAAGATTCAACTAACAGGAGACAACCCATGACAGAGGCAACCATTTGGTGGCTACTCGCGGGCGGTGCGGTGGTCGCGGAACTGCTCACTGGCACTTTTTTCCTGCTGATGATCGGCACAGCCATGGCGGCCGGCGCGTTGGCCGCGCATGCCGGCGCTGACGTCGTCGTGCAATTGCTGGTGGCCGCCGTGATTGGCGGTGGCAACGTAGTGGCGTGGTACTTCATCAAGAAGCGGCGCAAAGCCAGACGTCCGAAAGGCAGCAACGCCGCATCCAACCTAGACATCGGTGAAACCGTGATGGTTGACGGCTGGAACCCTGATGGCACCGCCAGCGTCCGCTACAGAGGTGCGAACTGGTCCGTGATCCTCCGTCCAAACGAGCCCGCCGAGCTTGGAGCGCACCGCGTGACAGAGGTCGTTGGTACGCGCTTGCTCGTTGAAAAGCTGCCCTGATACAGTTGGAATCCTACTTTCGTATATAAACCGCCTATCAGGCGAACCTCTCCCTCGTATCCCAAGCAATTCCGCTTCTTTAGACAACACTGAAAGATCCTATGGAAATTGCCATTGTCATATTGGTCATCGCCTTCATTTTTATCAGCCGATCCGTCAAGGTGGTGCCCCAGCAAAACTCGTGGGTCGTTGAGCGACTCGGTAAATTTCAGGTGGCACTCACACCAGGACTGAACTTTCTAGTGCCCTTCATTGACCGAGTGGCTTACAAACACAGCCTGAAAGAAATTCCACTGGACGTGCCCAGCCAAGTTTGTATCACCAGGGACAACACGCAACTTCAAGTTGACGGCATTTTGTACTTTCAAGTGACTGACCCGATGCGGGCCAGCTACGGATCGTCCAACTACATCATGGCCGTGACACAGTTGGCGCAAACCTCGCTGCGCAGTGTCATTGGCAAGTTGGAGCTCGACAAGACATTTGAAGAGCGCAACATCATCAACTCCCAAGTGGTTGCAGCCATTGACGAAGCCGCCTTGAACTGGGGTGTGAAAGTTCTGCGTTACGAGATCAAGGACTTGACACCACCCAAAGAAATTTTGTTGGCGATGCAATCGCAGATCACCGCCGAACGCGAAAAGCGCGCCTTGATCGCGGCCTCTGAAGGCCGTCGCCAAGAGCAAATCAACATTGCCACCGGTGAGCGCGAGGCCTTCATTGCCCGCTCTGAAGGTGAAAAGCTTGCCGCCATCAATAACGCACAAGGCGAAGCCGCTGCTATCACAGCAGTCGCAGACGCCACGGCTCAAGCCATTGAGCGCGTCGCTGCAGCCATTCGTCAGCCGGGCGGAGAAATGGCCGTGCAACTGAAAGTCGCAGAACAAGCCGTCATTGCCTATTCAAAAGTCGCCAGCCAAGCCAAGACCACGCTGATCGTACCCAGCAACATGACTGAAGTGTCCAGCCTGATCACCTCGGCCATGACCATGCTGAATGTAAACAAGGCCGCGCCATAAAACCATGACAACGCTGAACGTGTTGGGCACACCCTTGGTGCCCTGCTCTTATGACCCCTTGACCGGCTACTTTCGCGATGGCTGTTGCGAGACCGACGAAACTGACGCGGGTTCACATCTCGTCTGCGCCAGAATGACGCAAGCCTTTCTGGACTTTTCAGTCGCTCGCGGCAATGACTTGGTCACGCCGAAGCCACAATGGCGCTTCGCTGGCCTCAAAGCCGGCGACCGCTGGTGCCTCTGCGCAAATCGCTGGAAAGAAGCCTTGGCAGCCGGTGTTGCGCCACCTGTGATCTTAGAGTGCACGCATGCCTACGCCACACGGATGGTGAGCTTGCAAGAGCTCGAAAGCCACGCGTTCAAGGGCGAGCATCAATAAGACGCCTCTTCCGCTGCTATAATGTGAGGCTTCGCGGAAGGGTGGATGAGCGGTTTAAGTCATACGCCTGGAAAGCGTACGTGGGGTTATACCCACCGCGGGTTCGAATCCCGCCTCTTCCGCCAATATTAGGTTCATGGCCGTGTCCGACGGTCTGAAATGGAACCACTGAAAGCCTCGTTTACCTCTGGTAGCGGGGCTTTTTTTATGGCTCAAGCTTGTCTAGTACCCAGACACATCAGAATCGTTCAATGAAGTGCAAGCTTATGTGACACTGCGCCTCAGTTGCTTTACGATACAAGGCCTTAAAAACAGTTACCGTTAGTTTCAATTTATATGCAACTCATGTGGCTATCTGGCCCCACAAGCCAAGTCAAAACAATCTCAATCACTGCGCTCAATGTTTTGCGCGCTGCCTGCGCGTTGGCTGTCGGCTTGATTTTTTTAGGTTTTGTTTTGAACTGGGTGGGTCTCCGCATCGCCGTTGAGTACAACCCCGACCTCGCTCGCAGTTTGGGCGGCGTGACCACTGAGCTGGAACAAAAGCGCATGGAGGCTGTTTACCGTGAAGGCTTGAACGAACTCAAAAGTTTGCTCGACCAAAACGTCAAAGAAGTCAAAAATTTAGAGGCCATGAAAAATCGGTTCATGGAGCTGGCAACACCCGTAAACCTGAAAGGCCGCTTTAGCGCCAAAGACGACTTCCGGGGTGGCCCTTTCGTTGCGCCCCAGTTTCAGTCGTACTTCACGGGAGGCTTTTTTCGCCAACCTCTGCAAACCGATATTCTCCAAACGGCAGAACAAGCGAAGAGCGTGAGCGAATCTCTGGCCTCACATGAAAAAAAATGGACTGAACATCTCAATTGGTTAGAGACCTTGCCAATTGCTGCGCCCATCCGATCTGATTTTCGTTTAACCAGTGGTTTTGGTTTGCGTCACGACCCGTTCTCAGGTTCTTTGGCCATGCATGAAGGCCTTGATTTCGCCGCCGAAGTGGGGACGAAAGTGGTGGCAACAGGACCCGGCGTGGTCATCAGGTCTGATTGGGACGCTGGCTATGGTCATGTCATTGAAATCAAGCACGCCGAAAACTTTGTGACACGCTATGCACATTTGAGCAAACGACACGTGGCCGAAAACACGCGTGTCGACAGCGGGTCTCTGATTGGCGATGTCGGTAGCACGGGCCGCTCCACAGGACCGCATTTGCACTACGAAATTTTTCACCAAGACAGGGTCTTGAACCCGCGGCAGGTGATGCTCGACAAAGCTCGCTGAAGCCTGAGCAAAACAGCATTTACAACCCTGTCTCTTACCTGAGCACCTTGCCATGTTTGAAAAACTCAAAAACAAATCGTTCACAGCGACGCAAGAAAGATTTGACACCTTGGTCGGTCGCACGACCACCGTGTTTGGTCGGCTGGTCTTGTTAGACAGTGTCAGAATTGACGGCAAAGTGTTTGGCAATATCGAGACAGCTCCTGGCAATAAAATCACCGTCGCTATTGGCCCGACCGGCGAGGTGACCGGTGACATTCATGCTTATCGCATCATGGTGGCGGGCAAAGTCAAAGGCAATATTTATGCGGCTGAGCGTGTTGAGTTTCACAAAGATTCGTTGATCAATGGCGATGTTTCTTATGGCTCGATTGCCGTAGAGCACGGGGCGCGGCTTTTGGGCATGGTCCTACAAAGCAAGGCTGCGGCCCAAGCCAGCCAAGTCGCTCAAGCCGCTATTGAAAACGCGCAAAATCAGAGTTGACATTCAACTTTAGAGTCCAAAGCTTGCGCGTGCAAATTCAGTGCAAACATGAGGATGAAGCCAATCAGGTGCTGCCGCGCAACAGCAACTCATAGCCTAGGTCAACACAGGGTGAGTCTACTAACTCACCTCGCATCAATGACAGCAACATTGTCGCAGCGGCGTTGCCAATCTCTGCGCGCGGCGTGCGAACGGTGGTGAGGGTTGGCAGCATCTGGTCGCTACCGGTCAGGTCATTGAAACCTGCCACGGCCACCCGCTGCGGCACTGCAATACCCAGACGCAGAGCGGCCAGCAACGCACCTTGGGCCAAGTCGTCATTGCAAAAGAAAATCGCATCGACCGCTGGCTGCTGCCCCATGATTTGCTCAAACATGCGCGCGCCCAGCGAGATGGAAGACGGCGCGGGGTTGAGCCACTCCAAGCTGGTGTTGTACAAACCAGCAGTTTGCATTTCCCGCCGCCAACCCTCTAAACGTTGCAGTGTGCGCGGGTCCAGTTGGGCGGCTGCAAAGGCAATCCGCTGGTAGCCACGGGCCAGTAAATGGCGTGTCAGGTCGGCCCCGGCATTCGTTTGAGAAAAACCAACGCTGTACACATCGGCCGTACCCGAAGCCTCCATCAGGTGCACGCAAGGCACACCGCTTTGCGCAATCAGGTTTCGGGTGGCGTCGTTGCGCTCCAAGCCGGTGACCAACAAGCCCGCCGGGCGATGCAGCAATTGTTCGCGTAGCAGCATCTCTTCTTCTGCCGGGTCGTAGTGCGTCACCCCGATCAGGGTCTGGTAGCCGTCATGGCGCAGTGTGCGCTGAATGGCCTCTAGCAGATCGACAAACAGCGCGTTAGACAGCATGGGGATCATCACCGCCACATGGTTGCCAACCCCCGATGCCAGTGCGCGGGCGGCAGGATTGGGCAAGTAGCCGAGCTTGGACACCGCCGTTTGGACCCGGGCGACAAGCTCGGGATCGACCGCACGTTCACCCCGCAGCGCGCGGGACACGGTGATAGGACTCACGCCTGCCGCACGGGCAACATCAGCCAAGGTAATGCGGCCTGTGGCACGCGATCGAAGAGCCGTGGATTTCATGGGTTACAGGGAAACTACTGACTAAAAAAAATATATCTTGCCCTAGGATAGCGCTGTCCCAGATGATTGACAGCAGGACAATCCCTAAGTTGCAGATTATTTTTTGCCTCCAAAGGATTGCACAAGCTGCCAGTCACTTTTTATTTGACTCGTTTGGATAGCGCTATCCAAAAAATTAATGAAGACGATGCGTTCTATTGTGATCATGGGTGTAGCCGGTTGCGGCAAGAGCAGCTTGGGGGCTGTGGTTGCCCAATCTATCGGGTGGCCACTGGTCGAAGGTGATGACCACCACAGCGACTCCAACCGCCGCAAAATGCAAAGTGGTGTGCCGCTGACGGACGCCGACCGCGAGGGTTGGCTGACCACCCTGTGCGAGCAGTTACGCGCCCATCCCAACGGCGTTGTGCTGACCTGCTCTGCACTCAAGAAGGCTTATCGCGATCGTTTGCGGAAGGCCGATTCCAGCGTGCTCTTTGTTTTCATGGACATCCAACGCGAGCAGGCGCTGATCCGCGTGGCCGCCAGAGCGCATGCCCACATCTTCCCGACCACGCTGGTCGACAGTCAGTTCGCAACGCTGGAGTCGCCGACTGGCGAGCCAAGCGTTTTGCGGGTCGACGCGACGG
>JBEDKR010000056.1:0-8371 GCA_041172005.1 Pseudomonadota bacterium | reverse complement strand
AAGGTATCAAAAAATGAACAAATCACTCGTTTTGGCAGCTATCGTTGCAGCTTTCGCCCTGGCCGCTTGCGGTAAAAAAGAAGCCCCAGTTGAAGCACCAGCTCCAGTTGTTGCTCCAGCTCCAGCACCAGCTGCTGACGCTTCGGCTCCAGTTGCTCCAGCTGCTGACGCAACAGCTCCAGCTGCTGCTCCTGCTGCACCAGCCGCCAAGTAATACTTCGCTGCTCCAAAAAAGCCGCTCCTCGGGGCGGCTTTTTTTCGTCTTGATTTTTTGAACTATTGAGCCTTTTTGCGACTGCTGCCTGACCGCCTCAGGCGTTCAACTGAATCCAGTGCGTTCCATCGGTCGGGTGGGCGACTGACAATTCCGGACCGCCCCAAAGTGGTGCGACATTGCTGAGTAATGCCTCTAAAGCCAAGCTTGGGCTGTTGTTCTGCGCGCTCAAATGGGCTGCCACTACATGCTTCAGTCCTGCATGAGCCAGAGCGGCTGAAATCGACGCCGCTGCGGTGTTCGACAAATGTCCGTAGCGCCCGCCGATCCGGTTTTTCAGGAAAACCGGGTAACTCGACTTGGCCAGCAAGTCGGTGTCGTGATTGCACTCCAGCAGCAGAGCTTGGCAGCCGGCAAGATGCGCCAGCACATGTGGGGTGGCATGGCCAAGGTCTGTCAGCACGCCCAGTTTGGCGTTGCCATCGGTGCAGCTCAGTTGCAGCGGTTCACGGGCATCGTGCGGCACAGTGAAGGGTGTGAACTGCAACTCGCCAAGGTCTATTGATTGACCATCTGCAGTGATGTTCAGCAGACCGTCAAAATCGGGGCAGCCCAATGCTTCGTAAGTGCCCCGGCTCATCCAGACCGGGATCCGGTGGCGTTGGGCAAACTGACGTGCACAGCCAATGTGGTCGCTGTGTTCGTGGGTGATGAAAATCGCGTCAACCGGCGCATCCTCTGACGGCAGGGCTTGGGCCAAGCGCAGCAACAGTTGTTTCAGTCCCAAACCGCAGTCGATCAGCAGTCGGACAGCGCGGATGCCACTGGCTTGCACCAATGTGGCATTGCCCGTGCTGCCACTGCCCAGACTCTTAAAACGCAGCATCTGCGGCGAACCTAGCCGCTTACGCTTTCACGCTTACCTCAGGTCGTCCGCAAGCACCTTGATGATGCGTTCGGCATTGGCAGAGCTTTCGGGCTTGCCGTCGGCATTGAGCACCGACACGGACGTCGAATCGTCTTGGCTGCGCAGTGCAATTTGGTATTTAAGGGGTGTTGATGCAGCGGCTGAACCACTGAATAGCTTGCTGAAAAAACCAGGTTCTTTAGTGTCGGTGTTCAGTGAGACATAGCGCACGAAATACAGACCCTTCGTACGGTCGCGGTCTTCGACGGTGAAGCCCGTGCGGTCGAGTGCCAAGCCAACACGGCGCCATGCGCGCTCAAAACCTTCGTCGACTTGCAACACGGGCACGCCATTGACTGCCGCAATGCGCGAGGTTTGACGTGGCACAGCACTGGCCACCAGCGCTTTGGATTGTTCTTGCGATACGCCCAACTTGACCATTAAACGTCGAAGAAATTCAGCTTCGAGTTCCGGGTCTGCAGGGCGTGGTTGCCACACAGTGGAGCCGCTGCCGCCGGTACTGGAAGTGCTGGTGACAGTTTCGACCATGCCGCGGTGGCTGATGAAAATCTCGGTGTTGCCGTTGGCCGTGCGCTCTAGACGGGTGCGAAATTTATCGCGTTCGCCGGTTGAATACAGGCTGTCAAAAACCTTGCCGATGGTGTTGCGGATGAAGTCCTGCGGCAATTTAGCCCGGTTTTCAGCAAAATCGGTTTCCAAAATACCAAGCTCAGCTTGCTCAATCGGCAACTGAAAACCGCTTTCTTTCCAGAACTCACGCACCGGATCCCACAGCTTGTCGGCCGGGCGGTTGACCACCAGCCAGCGCTGGTTGCCAGCACGCTCAATACGGACGTCACCCATGGTGCTGGCCGCTGTCGGTGTGGCCGTGTTGGGTTGGGTGACTTGATAGGCGTTGGCTGAAACGGCCATGCCGGGGACCACGTAGCGGCTGTCGCGTGTGAGTTGGCTCAGATCGGGTGGAACGTCGAGTGCTGGACCTTTGGTGGCTGACGCAGACTTGTAGTCCACTTTGCCACCACTCAGGGTGTCGCTGACCGATGTGCAACCACTCAGGGTCAGACCGGCAAGCAGTGCGGCACCAGCCAAGCCCAGCGAGCTGCGTTGCTTGGAAATAGTCGTGTGATTCTTCAATTCGTGTCCTTCAGATCAGATCAAGCCGCAAACGCGCATTGCGTTTTCGACAGTGGCTTCGTTGGATGGTTCCAGCGGCGTCATGGGCAAGCGCAGCGTTGGGCCGCAGAGTTGCATACGGGCCATGGCCCATTTCACAGGAATCGGGTTGGCTTCAACAAAAAGATGTTTGTGCAGCGGCAGCAGTTGCAGCTGAATTTGCATGGCGCGCCGCGTGTCGCCCGCTACTGCGGCCACGCACAGCTCGTGCATCAAGCGAGGTGCGACGTTGGCAGTCACGCTGACATTGCCTTGGCCGCCACACAGCATCAGGGCCACAGCAGTGGCGTCGTCGCCGGAGTAAACAGCGAACTCAGCCGGGGTTTCTTTGATCAACCATTGCGCGCGCTCAAGGTTGCCGGTGGCTTCTTTAATGCCAACAATGCCAGGCACCTGGGTCAGCCGCATGACGGTGGGGTGCAGCATGTCGGCCACGCTGCGGCCGGGAACGTTGTACAGCACCATGGGCAGATCAACCGCTTCGGCGATCGCCTTGAAGTGCAGGTATTGACCTTCTTGGGTGGGCTTGTTGTAGTAGGGCACGACCTGCAGTTGGCAGTCAGCGCCGACTTTTTTGGCGAACTTGGTCAGCTCAATAGCTTCGGCTGTGGAGTTGGCCCCGCAACCGGCCATGATCGGCACGGCTTTGGCGCCATGGCTGAGCGCTTGCTCGACCGCGACGCGGATGATTTCGCAATGTTCTTCGACGTTGACCGTCGGCGATTCACCGGTGGTGCCGACCACGCCGATGCAGTCTGTGCCCTCGGTGATGTGCCAGTCCACCAGCTTGCGCAAGGTGGGGTAGTCGACGCTACCGTCTTCGTGCAAGGGGGTCGCCAGAGCAACAATACTGCCAGTGATTTGTTTCATGTTTTGGGTAACCTAGACCTATTGGGCATGCAGGCAGAAAGTAACGCCATCGCTGGCGTTGAAAGCCAATGGCGCATTCTACTCAGACCGCAGAGCTCAGGCTGGCGCAGCGTGCTGTTCCGCAAAGGGTTTAACAGATTGGCCAGCGTGCTGGCGGTCTTGCCGGTGTGTTGGTGTCGACCAGCAAATCTCTAACCGCGACGATGCGTTGGACAAAACGCGGACTGGGTCGGTTTTCAAAGCCGTCTTCAAACGCGACGGTGCGCAGCGCTTGGCAAACCTGCAGCAGTTCACCTGGCTGGAGCAAGAAATCAGGTCTGGATGGCTTGCCCACTGTTTCATTGCCAGCGGCAAAGGTTTCATAAATCAGCACCCCGCCTGGTGCTAGGCTCGCCAGCAGCGTCGGCAGCAATGGTCGCCACAGGTAGTTGGTGACGACAAGCCCTTCAAATAAGCGCCCGGCAAAAGGCCAAGGGCCGTTTTCAATGTCGGCGACGCAGGTTTCGCAGCGTTCCGCTGGCAGGCCAATGGCCGCGATGGCGTCGGCAGAACGGTCGACCGCCACCACTCGCAGGCCGCGTTGAGTCAAGTAGCGCGCATGGCGACCGCGGCCACAGGCAACGTCAAGCACGCTGCTGCCTTCAGGCAGCAAATGACTCCAGCGTTGGACCCAAGCTGAAGCGGCTTCGTCGCCATGGCATATCGGAGTTGTTGGCGTCACTTAAAAGCAGGCCCATAGTTGGTCTGCCAGCATGACCAGCATGTCGGGCCGCGTGTAAAGGGCAAACACCGCCAGCGGCACGGCGACGAGCAGCGACCAAAGTAGTGTTTTTTGCAGCATTTGGGACATCTTAAGTCCCTTGGGGCAACTTGGCTGGGGTTCGGACGATCGCGGCTTCCCGCACCGGCAAATTGACCAGTCCGGCAAAGATACCCAGTCCGATCGTGATGTACCAGACCAGGTCATAGCTGCCGGTGCGGTCGTACATGTAGCCGCCCAGCCAGACGCCCATGAAGGAGCCAATCTGGTGACTGAAAAAGATGAAGCCGCTGAGCATCGACAAATGCTGGATGCCGAAAATCTGCGCCACCGCCGCATTGGTGGGGGGCACGGTAGACAGCCACAGCACGCCCATGACGGCCGCAAACACATACACGCTCATGGGGCTGATGGGTGTCGCAATAAATACAGAGATCACGAGGGCGCGCGAAAAATAAATCCCGGCCAAGATGTTTTTCTTGGGTATTTTTTGCCCCAACACGCCCGCGCCGTAAGTGCCAAAGACATTGAACAGCCCGATCAAGGCCAAGGCATAACTGGCTACTTCAGGCGGCAAGCTTTGGTCTTTCAGGTAGCTGGGCATGTGCACACCGATGAAGACAACCTGAAAACCGCAGACAAAATACCCAGCCATCAGGAGCTGAAAGCTGGGGTACTTGAAGGCTTCCGTGAGGGCTTGCAAAATAGTTTGTTCGCGCTTGACCGGGGCCGCCCCCTTGGTTTTGTTTTCACGCAGACCAATGGCCATGGGAATCATCAGCAAGGCAGCGGCGGCCAATATCAGCAGGGCTTCCTGCCAGCCGAACTTGGTGATTAAAAAACCTTCAATCGGCACCATCAGAAACTGACCGAAAGAGCCCGCAGCAGCGGCAACACCCATGGCCCAAGAGCGTTTCTCGGCCGAGATGTTGCGGCCAATCACGCCGTAAATCACGGCGTAGGTGGTGCCGGCCTGCGCTGCACCAATCAACACGCCGGTCGTGAGTGTGAACAAAAATCCGGTGGGCGACAGCGCCATGCCCACCAAGCCCAACCCGTACAAAACAGCGCCGCCGATAATCACGCGAAAAGCGCCAAAACGGTCGGCAATCATGCCGGCAAAAATACCGAAAATACCCCAAGACAAATTTTGAATCGCAATGGCGAATGCAAAGGTCTCACGCGTCCAGCCCTGCGCCTGAGTGATCGGTTGCAGCCATAAACCAAAGCCGTGGCGTATGCCCATCGACAGCGTGACGATGGCGGCGCCGCAAGCCAAAACTTGCAGCATCGACAACTGGCGTGCTTCTGGCTGGGCGGGTGTGGGTTGGGGCTGTGTTGCTAAGGACATGGTGTAAATGTAACGAATCAAGGTTGATCGTGCTTGCAGCACAGCCGTCGTGTTTTGCAATGAGAGGCTGTTTTTTTATCCAGTGGTTGCTGTGTGCCGCGACTACAATCGCCGCAAATCACAGCACTGCCATGGCCTCCAAACTACCCACCGACTATTCCGAAAGTTCCATCCGCGTGCTCAAGGGCCTTGAGCCTGTCAAGCAGCGGCCGGGCATGTACACCCGCACTGACAACCCCCTGCATATTTTGCAGGAGGTGCTCGACAACTCGGCCGACGAAGCCTTGGCCGGGCACGGCAAAAAGATCAAAGTGACGCTGCATACAGACGGCTCTGTGAGCATCGAAGACGATGGCCGCGGTATTCCGTTTGGCATGCACCCGGAAGAAAACGCACCCGTGATCGAGCTGGTTTTCACGCGGCTGCATGCGGGTGGCAAGTTCGACAAAGGTTCTGGCGGCGCCTACAGTTTTTCGGGTGGTTTGCACGGCGTCGGTGTCAGCGTCACCAATGCGCTGTCGAGCCGCATGGAAGTGACTTCCTGGCGTGAAGGCAAGGCCGCGCGGCTGGTTTTTTCCGCTGGTGATGTCATTGAAGCCTTGCAGATTCGGCCGACTGGCGAAGGTGACCGCAAATGCGGCACATCCGTACGCGCTTGGCCCGATCCGAAATATTTCGAAACCGCGGCGCTGCCCATGAACGAGCTGACGCACTTGCTGCGCAGCAAGGCCGTGCTGATGCCTGGCGTCACCGTCACGCTGATCCATGAAAAGACCAAAGAAACCCAGGCTTGGGTTTACAAGGGCGGGCTGCATGACTACCTGATGCAAACGCTCAACGCCGACCTGGTGATTCCGATGTTTGAAGGCGAAGGTTTTGCCGATGCCGCTCACGACAGCTTTGCCGAAGGCGAGGGCGCACAGTGGTGCGTGGCCTTCACTGAAGACGGCCACCCGGTGCGTGAAAGCTATGTCAATCTGATTCCGACCAGCGCGGGCGGCACGCACGAAAGCGGCTTGCGCGACGGTCTGTTCACCGCCGTCAAGAGCTTTGTCGACTTGCACTCATTGCTGCCCAAGGGTGTGAAATTGCTGCCTGAAGACGTTTTTGCGCGCGCCAGTTACGTGCTGTCCGCCAAAGTGTTGGACCCGCAGTTTCAAGGGCAGATCAAGGAACGGCTGAATTCGCGTGACGCCGTCCGGCTGGTCTCCAGCTTTGTTCGGCCGACGCTGGAGCTCTGGCTGAACCAGCATGTGGAGTACGGAAAAAAACTCGCCGAACTGGCGATTCGCGCCGCCCAATCGCGCCAAAAAGCTGGCCAAAAAGTCGAGAAACGCAAGGGCTCTGGCGTGGCAGTTTTGCCCGGCAAGCTGACCGATTGCGAGAGCAAAGATCTGGCTTATAACGAAGTGTTTTTGGTCGAGGGGGACTCCGCCGGCGGCAGCGCCAAGATGGGCCGCAACAAAGAAAGCCAGGCGATTTTGCCCTTGCGCGGCAAGGTCCTCAACACGTGGGAAGTTGAGCGCGACCGGCTCTTTGCCAACAACGAGATTCACGACATCGCCGTGGCGCTGGGCATTGACCCGCATGGCCCCAACGACTCGCCCGATATGAGTGGCCTGCGCTACGGCAAGGTCTGCATTTTGAGCGACGCTGACGTCGACGGCTCGCACATCCAAGTGTTGCTGCTGACGCTGTTTTTCAGGCATTTCCCCAAGCTCATCGAAACCGGCCATTTGTACGTGGCGCGGCCGCCGCTGTTCCGGGTTGATGCGCCAGCACGCGGCAAGAAACCGGCGTCCAAAGCCTACGCATTAGACGACGGCGAGCTCAATGTAATTCTTGACAAGCTGCGCAAGGAAGGCGTGAAAGAAGGCGCCTGGAGCATCAGCCGCTTCAAGGGCTTGGGTGAGATGAACGCCGAGCAATTGTGGGAAACCACGCTCAACCCCGACACGCGCCGTCTGTTGCCCGTGCAACTCGGCAATGTGGATTTTGAGCAGACCGTCAACCTCATCACCAAACTCATGGGCAAGGGCGAAGCCGCCGCCCGGCGCGAGCTCATGGAGCTGCACGGTGACGCCGTGGACATCGACGTTTGAACGCGATCGCGCCTTCGACCTGAACCCCTAACTGAATACCGATTGATCTGACACCGCCATGGATTTATTCACCCCCGACGCTCCTGCCGTGACCCCCGAACCCGCCGACCAGGATTCGCTGGCGGCCTACGCTCAACGCGCTTACCTTGAGTACGCGCTCAGCGTCGTCAAGGGCCGCGCCTTGCCCGACGTCTGCGACGGCCAGAAGCCGGTGCAGCGGCGCATTTTGTACAGCATGGCGCGCATGGGTTTGGGCTTTGGCGGCACCAACGGCGCGACTGGAGCCAAGCCGGTCAAATGCGCCCGCGTGGTCGGCGATGTGCTGGGCCGCTTTCACCCGCACGGTGACCAAGCGGCGTACGACGCGCTGGTGCGCATGGCGCAGGACTTCAGCCAGCGCTACCCGCTGATCGACGGACAAGGCAACTTCGGGTCACGCGACGGCGACGGCGCTGCCGCCATGCGTTACACCGAGGCAAGGCTTTCGCGCATCACCAGTTTGTTGATGGAAGAAGTCGACGAAGGCACGGTCGACTTTGTGCCCAACTACGACGGCTCAACTGAAGAGCCAGGGCGTTTGCCAGCACGGCTGCCGTTCACTTTGTTGAATGGTGCCAGCGGCATTGCGGTCGGTTTGGCGACTGAGATTCCGAGTCACAACCTGCGCGAAGTGGCCGACGCTTGCATCGCCTTGATCAAGACGCCAAGCATCACTGACGAAGGGATTTCGGCATTGATTGCCGGCCCGGATTACCCGGGTGGCGCGCAGATTATTTCGAGCCCAGCCGAGATCGCTGCGGCCTACCGCACCGGACGCGGTTCGCTCAAAGTGCGGGCCCGCTGGAAAATTGAAGAGCTGGCGCGCGGCCAGTGGCAACTGGTGGTCAATGAACTGCCGCCGGGTGTGAGCACCCAACGCGTGCTTGAAGAAATTGAAGAGATCACCAATCCCAAGGTGCGGCTGGGCAAAAAA
>JBEDKR010000055.1:0-8400 GCA_041172005.1 Pseudomonadota bacterium | reverse complement strand
CCTGCTGCTGCCCTTGGCCAACCTCGACAAAAGCAGTTTGCAAGGCAGCCTCACACTGCCCAGCAATGACGTGCAGTTCACCAGCAACACCCCGGTGCTTGGACGCCTCAAAGGCGTCCTGAATTTCACCGACAACAGCTTTCGTGTCAGCAATGCGCAAGCGCGCATGTTGGGCGGCGACATCCGCTTTGACGGCGGCATGCGCGCCAATTCAACAGCTGCAGGCACAGGTCGCAGCAACGCCGCCGAACCTCTTGAAGCGCCGATTTTGTTTCGCGGCCAAGGCACGATCTCTGCTGAAGGCTTGCAAAAAGCCCGCGAGCTGGGCTTAGTCGCCACGCTCGCCAACCATGCCAGCGGCAGCACCGCCTACAGCGCCAGCTTGGGTTTTCGCCGCGGTAACGCTGAGCTCAGCGTCAACAGCAGCTTGCAGGGCATGGCGTTAAATTTGCCAGCGCCCTTGAGCAAAGCCGCTGGCGAGACGCTGCCGCTGCAGTTCGATCAGGCGCTGCTGCGCGAGTCGCTGGCCCAAGGCAAAACACCGCAAGACCAGTTGTCCCTGACCTTGGGCAAGTTGGCCAGCGTGCGTTATGTGCGCGATCTCAGCGGCAATCAATCGCGGGTGCTGCGCGGCAGCATCGCAGTCGGACTGGAGGCGGGCGAAGCGGCAGCACAACCGGCTAACGGCGTGGCTGCAAATGTGAACTTGCAACGCGCCGATGTCGACGCTTGGCGCAGCGTGCTCGGCAATGCTGAGTCACCCCAAAATACAGCCGTCAAAACACCCGTCAACGTAGCCTCAGCCGCCGACTACCTGCCAACCGTGATGGCTTTACGCGCCACTGAATTAACTTTTGGGGGCTACAAACTCAACCAAGTGGTGCTGGGTGCCTCGCGTGAAGGCAGCATCTGGCGGGCCAACATGGATGCCGACGAACTCAGTGGCTACGTTGAGTACGGCCAGCCCAGCGCTGCGCCAAGCGGTGCCGGTGGCCGGCTGTATGCCCGACTCTCCAGACTGCGACTCGGTGCCAGTACGGCGCGTGATGTGGAAACCCTGCTGGAAGGCCAGCCTGCCGCCGTTCCAGCCCTTGACATCGTGGTCGAAGACATGGAGCTCAAGGGCAAACGATTAGGCCGCATCGAGGTTGAGGCGGTGAACCGCAGCGGCCAACTGTTGGCACGCGACAGCGGCGTGCGCGAATGGCGCTTGAACAAACTCAATGTCATTTCGCCAGACGCCACTTTTTCAGCCAACGGCAACTGGGCCACCGTGACCATGGCGGCACAAAAACGCCGTGTGCTGATGAATTTCAAACTCGACATCAACAATTCGGGTGACCTGTTGAAACGCCTTGGGATGGACGGCTTGGTGCAACGCGGCAAGGGCCGGCTCGAAGGTCAAGTGAACTGGCTGGGTTCACCGCTGAGTCTGGACTACCCGAGCCTGAGTGGTCAGTTCAACGTCAATGTCGAGAGCGGGCAATTCCTCAAGGCCGAGCCGGGCATTGCCAAGCTACTGGGCGTGCTGAGTCTGCAGTCTTTACCACGCCGATTGACGCTGGATTTTCGGGATGTTTTCTCGGAGGGCTTTGCCTTTGACTTTGTGCGTGGCGACGTCACTATTGAGCAAGGTCAGGCGCGCACCAACAACCTGCAAATGAAGGGCTTGAGCGCGGCGGTATTGATGGACGGCAGCGCAGACATTGCCCGTGAAACGCAAGACCTGCGGGTCGTGGTGATCCCTGAGATCAACGCGGGTACGGCCTCACTGATCGCCACCGCGATCAATCCAGCCATCGGTTTAGGAACGTTTTTGGCACAGATGTTTTTCCGCCGGCCATTGACCGAAGCGGCGACGCAGGAATTTCACATTGACGGACCATGGAGCGATCCGCGCATCACCCGCGTTGAACGCAAACCGGCCAGCCCGCCATGAACGCCACCGGACTCATAAGAGCGCGAAGTGCACTGGCCAAGCTGCGCTGGCGACGCCCAAAATTGCGCTGGAACCCCCGTTGGTCGTTGTGGGTGATGCTTGTCGCGCTGGTGGTCGCCATGCTGGGCACGCTGGTTTGGCTGGCTGGCCGCTACGAAGGCAGCCTGATTCAGACGCGCCTAGAGCGCGACACCGCCGAGATTGTGACGGACATTCGCACCGGTCTGACACGCAACATCCAAGGGCTGGAGGCACTGCAATCGAGTGAGCGCGACATTGAGCTGTGGCGCTTGCAAGTCGGTGAATTGTTGCGCCAACATCGCGAAATCCTCCGCGTCGAATGGCGTGATACATCGCTAGAGTTGGTGCGGGCCGGCAGCACACCCTTCAGACCATCGGTGTTTGATCGAATGGGCAGGGCCAGCTCAGCGCGCGACACCACCCAGGCTTGCGCGACCGCGATTCGCGTGAGCGGAGCAGCCTATTCGGGCAGCTACTTCATGCCGCAGAAAGACGGCCTAGGCATGGAGTTGCTCGACCTCTGCATTCCGCTGTTTGACGAAGGTCAGCTGACCGGCTACACCGTGGCCACCTATTCGCTACAGGAAATCCTGTCTGAACTGGCGAGCAAGCAACTGTCGCGCGGGCAAGGACTGTCGTTCACAGAGGCCGATGGCACGCGACTGGCCATCGCTGGAACACCCACCCGCGGCAACAGAATTTACAGCGCGCAGCAATTGCTGGACCTGCCAGGGACCACCTTGGTGTTGCGCATGGACAGTTGGCGTGGCACACCCGATTTTTTTCCTAACGTGCTGACCGCACTGGTCAGTGCCATGGCCTTGGCTTTGATTGCAGTGCTGCTGCTGCTGGGGCGCGACATGCGCCGGCGGCTGAAAGCCGAAAGCGACTTGGCCGAGGCACTGGCGTTCAGAAAAGCCATGGAAGACTCCCTCGTCACCGGACTGCGTGCGCGTGATCTGAAAGGCCGCATCACCTATGTGAACCCGGCATTTTGTGAAATGGTCGGCGTTGATGCCAAGGAGTTGCTGGACCACAACTTTCCCAGCCCTTACTGGCCACCCGAATTGGTCAGCGCCTACCAAGACCGACAAGCGATTCGACTGGCCAGCGACAACTTGCCACGTGGCGGTCATGAGTCCATCTTCATGCGCCGCGACGGCACGCGTTTTCCGGTGCTGATCATCGAAGCCCCGCTCATCAATGCCACCGGCAAACACACCGGCTGGATGAGCGCCATTCTCGACATCAGCGAACAACGCCGGGTCGAAGAAGTCTCGCGCACCAGCCAAGACCGGCTGCAGGCCACCGCGCGGCTGGCGATGGTCGGTGAGATGGCCTCGCTGCTCAGTCACGAGCTGAATCAGCCGCTAGCCGCTATCTCCAGTTACGCCACCGGCTCGCTGAATTTGATCGGTGATGCAGGCAGCGCAGACATGACGCTGAGTGCAGATTTGCGACTCGCACTCAAGCGTATCAGTGAGCAAGCTGAACGCGCCGGGAAGGTCATCAAGAGCGTGCACGACTTTGTGCGCCGACGCGATCAAGTCCGCGAACGCGTAGCACCGCGCGTCCTGCTCGACGCCATCATGCCGCTGGTCAGTCTGCAGGCCCGTAAACTGTCAGTGCGCGTGGTGATCGATGTCGACCCAGCTTGTAGCGTTGTGCTTTGCGATCGCACCATGGTCGAGCAAGTGCTGCTGAACTTGGCGCGCAACGGCATGCAGGCGATGCAAGCTGAAGCCAGAAAAACGCACGCCCATGAACGCGTGCTGACGCTGCGCGTGAAACCCGCGCCGGCCAGCGAAACCAACCGCTGGGTCGAGTTTTCAGTGACCGACCAAGGCGTTGGCATTTCTCCGGAAGTGGCTGACAAACTCTTCACGCCTTTCTTCACCACCCGTGCCGAAGGCATGGGCCTAGGCTTGAGCTTGTGCCGCACGGTGATTGAGCAGCATGGCGGCTACTTGGGCCACGAACCGGCCAAAACACGCGGTACTATTTTCAGATTCACCCTGCCATCGGGCCCGATGGGAACCCAACCACCAAGCGAGTTGTTGACATGAAAACCAGCCCCCACGCCACCGTTTATATCGTTGACGATGATGCCGGTGTGCGTGAAGCGCTCGCTTGGCTGCTGCGTTCACGGCGCTTGGTCAGCGAGTGCTTTGACAGCGCCGAAGCCTTTGACGCACACATCAGCGCCATCAGCAAGATTCGCGAGCCCTCCTGCGTCTTGCTTGATGTGCGCATGGCAGGCCTGAGCGGTCTGGCGATGTTTGAAAAACTCATCACCTACGGCTTGTTGCCGACGCTACCGGTGATTTTTTTGACCGGTCATGCAGATGTTCCGACCGCGGTAGATGCCGTCAAGCGCGGTGCTTTTGATTTTTACGAGAAGCCGTTTTCAGACAACGCCTTGGTCGACCGCATCGTGCAGGCGCTAGCGCTGTCTGCCGACGGATTGGCCATGCACAACCAGTCGACCGGTTTGCAAGCCAGACTCGAAGGTCTAACGGAGCGCGAACGGGATGTGATGCGTTTGGTGGTGGGCGGACTGCCGAACAAGTTGGTGGCGGACCAGCTCGACATCAGCGTGCGCACGGTGGAAGTGCACCGGGCCCGTGTGTTTGACAAAATGGGGGTCAAGTCGGCGGTCGAATTGGCCAATCTGATGCGCAATGTCTAGTCGTCTTTTTTATCTGCTTTCTGAATTTTCTCAGCATCCTCATCGGGCTTTATTTCGCCGCCCTTTCGCCCTGAAAACATGGTCCACCACACAATGAACACCAGTATCAGCAAGGCCGCGAGGGCTTCCAGTAGCAACAAGAGCATGGCAATTATTTTCCGGTTCACAAAGAAGATTTTCATTATCGGCGGCGCGCTCTGGATGGCCGCCTGCGCTGTCAATACCCCGCTTCCTGTGAGGCCTGCGCCAGACTCAAGCAGCATGCCGCCTGCGGCAGTCAGCCAGCCGGCGTCACCAGTGTCTGCACCCGACGCGTCCGGCACGCGGGTACAGGGCAAAAGCCGCTGGGTGCCGGTGCGCTGGACTGATTTACCCGGCTTTGAAAACGACACCTTGTTTGAGGCTTGGAACGCCTGGATCAAAAGCTGTGAGCGGCCCGGTCCGGCTTTTGCCGCGCTGTGCCCAGAAATTCGGCGCCTGAGCATTGCCAGCATGGAAGAACAACGCGCCTGGATGATGTCGCGGCTGCAACCCTACCGGGTTGAGTCGCTGAGCGGCGTCGCCGATGGCCTGCTGACCAGTTATTTTGAACCGGTGTTCCGCGCTAGCAGGCAACCCACGGCAGCTTATGCCGTGCCGCTTTACCGGCCGCCAGCCAGTCTGGCCAGCCGCAAACCGTGGTTCAGCCGGCAAGACATTGAAACCCACCCGGAAGCGCAAGCGGCCTTGCAGGGACGCGAGATCGCTTGGCTGGAAGACCCAATAGACGCGATGCTGCTGCACATTCAGGGCTCGGGCCGTTTGCGCCTGACCGAAGCCGATGGCAGCCAACGCACCGTGCGGGTAGCCTTCGCCGGCACCAATGACCAACCCTACCGCAGCATCAACCAGTGGCTGTTGGAGCAGGGCGTGAGCAGGAACCAGATCAACCCTTGGCCCGACGCCACCAAGGCTTGGGCCGCGCAAAACCCGCAACGCGTGTCGCAACTGCTGTGGAGCAATCCACGCTACATATTTTTCAGAGAAGAAGCCTTGCCCACGCAAGACACCAGCATTGGCCCACGTGGTGCGCAAGGCGTGCCGCTGACGGCAGGGCGCTCGATTGCCGTCGACCGGCAAAGCATTCCCTACGGCACGCCGGTCTGGCTGACCTCCAACGGCCCGTCGGTGCAATTGCAAAAACTGGTGCTGGCGCAAGACACCGGCAGCGCGATCTTGGGCGCAGTGCGGGCCGACTACTTTGCCGGCACCGGTGCCGAAGCTGGCACCTTGGCCAGCAAAGTCAACCAACCCCTCAAGCTGTGGGTGCTGTGGCCGCGCTGAGCGGCTGCACTGTCCAAGACCAACGAAAGCCACCATGCCCGCCACCGAACTCACCGTCACCTCCGCAGGCAAAGTCGGCGACAAAGAATTGCTGGTCCCGACCGGCGTCGAAGGACCGCTGCTGCCGCACGTTCAGGACTGGGTCACCGCCAAACGCACCGCCCGCATTCCGGTGAAAGATGTCAGCACTGCTTTTCTGGTCAAAGGCATCAAGCAGTGGTCTATTTTTGAAGAGAAAAAGGGATCGAAGACGGTGCGGACTGTTTTCAAGATCACATAGCTGATTCTCAGTGCACAGCCGCATCGCCCTTCAATCACTCAATCTTGATGTTGGCCTTCTCGATCAACAGCTTGTACTTGGCGGACTCCTGCTTCACGTAGGCGTCAAATTGTTGCCCCGTTGTGTTCGAGAAAATAAAAGCCTGTGGACCCAGACTTTGCACCACCTGCGGTGACTGCATGGCCGTGTTAATTTCCGTGTTCAATCGGGCGGCCAAGTCTGCGGGTATTTTGGCGGGTGCCCAAATGCCGTACCACGACACCATCTCGAAATTTGGCAGACCAGATTCGGCCACAGTGGGCACATCAGGCAATGAAGGCAGTCGTTTGGAGCTAGTCACGGCCAGCGCACGTGCCTTGCCCGATTTGATATGTTGTAGCAGCGAAGGCACCGCGTCAATCATGCCGCTGGTGTGCCCGCCCATGACGTCAATCATGGCGGGTGCTGTCCCTTTGTACGGAATGATCTGAATGTCAATTTTTGACTCGTAGCGGATGGCTTCTTCCGCCATGTGACTGGCGGAGCCGATGGCCGCTGTGCCCAGCGTGTATTTTTTTGGCTCGGCCTTGGCCGCCTTGATGAATTCGCTCAGGTTTTTCATCGGCAGGCCAGGATACGTCAGCATCACCAGCGGCACAGAACCTAGGTTGGCAATCGGCGTGAAGTCTTTTCCAATGTCGTAAGGCTGACCCTTGACCAGCAGCGCAGAGGCGACGAACGTGGAAGCCTGCATCAGCAAGGTGTAACCATCGGCCGGCGCTTTGGCCACCAAGTCACTGCCAATAGCACCGTTGGCGCCGGCGCGGTTTTCAACAATGACCGACTGTCCCAACTGCTCCGACAGCCTCACCGCCAGCGTGCGCGCCACGAAATCAACTGTCCCGCCTGGCGGGTAAGGCACGATGATGCGAACTGGTTTGGCTGGATAGGCTTGGCCAAAGGCCAGCGTTGAAAGGGCTGAAAAACTCAGCACCAAAGCGCCGAGTAGGGTTCGTCTAGTGGTGGTCATGGCTGTCTCCTTTATTGAATGAATGTCTGGCGCTAACTGGGTCGCGCAGGCCGAGGCTTGCGATTTTCAAACACCTGTAAGGTGGCGTCTATGTCTTCTCGGTCTATGTCACGGGTGATGAAGACCAGTCGCGTGCGGTGGTCATCACTGGGCCATTGGTCCAGAAAAACTGGGGGGTGAAACAGGTGCTGGACGCCGTGAATCACCACCGGACGATCCGGGTGTTCGATCACGTTGACGATACCCTTGACGCGGAGTAGATCGTCACCACGCATCTGACTGATCATCTCTAGCCAAGCCGAAAAACCAACCCATGAGATCGGTTGCTCGCGCGTCACCGCGTAAGCGCTGATGTGGTCGTCGTGGCGGTTCCGGTCTACGGCTGCGTGTTCGTGTTCGTGTTCGTGTTCGTGGTGATGATCAGCGTGATGCGCATGGTCAGTTTCATAAGCCTCGACACGCAGCCAGTCCTGAACCGTGTCTGTCTTGCTCGACACATCAAAAACTACTGGGCCGAAAAAATTCTCAACTGCCACTTCGCCATTGAGCACCGTCACCAAGGGCGCAGCCGGGTTCAGCGCGGTGATGCGTTGGCGCAATATTTGGAGCTCAGCTGGCTTCGCAAGGTCTGTCTTGGTCAACAACAAGCGATCGGCAACTGCAACTTGCTTGATGGCTTCGTCATGCTGGTCCAGCGTGGCCATGGCATTGACGGCATCTAATGTGGTGATGACCTGCTCTAACCTGTAATGGGCGGTGACGAAAGGATCCGTCATCAAGGTGTGCAAAATGGGCGCTGGATCAGCCAAGCCGGTGGTCTCGATGATGACCCGCTCAAAGGCTGCATTGTTCCCGGCTGTGCGCTGCCGCTCCAACTTGTGAAAAGCCTCAACCAAGTCGCCGCGCACGGTGCAGCAAACGCAGCCGTTGGCCAGCAAGATCAGGTCTTCGTCCGAACGCTCCAGCAGATCATGGTCCAGCCCCACCTCGCCAAACTCGTTGACGATGATGGCGGTTTTTTCAAGCGCCGGATTTTTCAAAAGCAGTGCCAGCACGGTGGTTTTGCCACTGCCCAGAAAGCCGGTGAGTACCGTGACAGGCATCAAATGGAGCATGGTCAATCTCCCGATCCGTGCAGC
>JBEDKR010000054.1:0-8489 GCA_041172005.1 Pseudomonadota bacterium | reverse complement strand
GCCCAGCGCATGGGTTGCGACTGGCACTACAAGCACGTCAGCGAAGTCTTCGACGAAATGCGCCACACCATGCCAAGCATTGGCGGCATCACCTGGGACCGTCTGGAGCGCGAGCACTCAGTCACCTACCCGTGCCTAAAAGAAGGCGACCCAGGGCAGTCTGTGGTCTTCATCGACAGCTTTCCAAGCGAGACCGGTCGTGCCCGTTTTGTCCCCGCAGACATCATCCCTGCCAACGAACGACCAGACACCGACTACCCGCTGGTGCTCATCACAGGCCGACAGCTCGAGCATTGGCACACCGGCAGCATGACCCGTCGTGCCACTGTGCTCGATGCGATTGAGCCCGATCCAGTGGCTTTGGTGCACCCGCTTGATTTGGCTGACATGGGTGGCAAACCCGGCGACATCGTGACCATCGCGTCACGCCGCGGCCAAGTCGCGCTGTACGCCCGTGCCGACGAAAGCTCGCCACGCGGTGCGGTGTTTGTGCCCTTCTGCTACTACGAGGCCGCCATCAACAAACTGACCAACGCCGCACTCGATCCATTCGCCAAAATTCCGGAGTTCAAATACTGCGCCATTCGGGTCTCGTTGGGCGGCATTCCACCGGTACAGAACAGCTATGGCGGCGGCAAGGCATTGGAGAATTCCATCGCATTGGCGAAGGCCTGACACCGCAGGCCTGCCGCTTTAGGCATGGTGCAAGTGGAGTTTTTTGATTTTCAGAGGTGAATGCACAACAAATAAGCGCAAAAAAGTGTGTTCCCCCTCCGAAAACACTGTTTTCTCCAGTAGCATCCGCATTGCCAGTGAAGAGTAGTTATCTGCATTGGTGATTTATCAACTTTTAGAAGGAAAATCAATCATGGCAACTGCGAAAAAAGCACCGGCAAAAAAAGCACCTGCACCAAAGGCTGCACCGGCAAAAAAAGTAGCTGCAAAAAAAGCAGCACCCGCTAAGAAAGTAGCACCTGCGAAGAAAGCAGCTCCAGCGAAAAAAGTAGCCGCTAAAAAAGCTGCACCGGCAAAAAAAGTCGCGGCTAAAAAAGTAGCACCGGCTAAAAAGATCGCTGCAAAAAAAGCCCCGGCTAAAAAACGCACCCCTAACGCTGCGTTCATGAAGCCACTGACCCTGAGCCCAGCTCTGGCAGCCGTGGTCGGCGACAAGCCGTTGCCACGCACTGAAATTGTCAGCAAGCTCTGGGTTTACATCAAAGCCAAAGGCCTGCAGGACAAAGTCAACAAGCGCATGATCAATGCAGACGACAAGCTCAAAGCTGTTTTCGGCAAAGCCCAAGTCTCGATGTTCGAGATGGCCGGCCTGATCGGTAAGCACATCGTCAAGTAATCAGCCTCGGCTGATGATCAAAAGACCGGTTCACCGGTCTTTTTTTTGGCCGAAAAAAAGCCGACCCAAGATCACTTGGGCCGGCTTTTTGAATGGAGGCTGAACGCGATGTTCAGCCGTCAGCTCAAGCTGCGAAGTTGGCTTCGGCGAACTTCCAGTTCACCAAGTTCGACAGGAAAGTTTCGACGAACTTAGGACGCGCGTTGCGGTAGTCAATGTAATAAGCGTGCTCCCAGACGTCGACCGTCATCAGCGCTTTGTCAGCGGTGGTCAACGGCGTGCCGGCAGGTCCGGTGTTGACGATGTCAACCGAGCCGTCCGGCTTTTTGACCAGCCATGTCCAGCCGGAACCGAAGTTACCGACAGCAGACTTGACGAAGGCTTCTTTGAAAGCAGCGTAAGAGCCGAACTTGGCGTTGATGGCTTCAGCCAAAGGGCCAGTTGGCTCGCCGCCGCCTGCGGGCTTCATGCAGCTCCAGAAGAAGGTGTGGTTCCACACTTGGGCTGCGTTGTTATAGATGCCGCCAGACGACTTCTTGATGATCTCTTCCAAGCCCAGAGCTTCAAACTCGGTGCCCTTTTGCAGGTTGTTCAGGTTGACCACGTACGCGTTGTGGTGCTTGCCGTGGTGGTATTCAAAAGTCTCTTGGCTGTAATGTGGAGCCAAAGCATCGATGGCGTACGGCAAAGACGGGAGAGTATGTTCCATTGTGTTTTTCCTTGAGGGTCGTTTAAATAAAGACTTGTTGATTGTAAAAACTAAATGAGATGGCGTTGTGACACCGTCAAATTAACCTCGCCATCGGCCAAAGTAGCGCGCACCGGCTGGCCGACGCTGAGCTGCCGGGTACTGGTCAGCGCATGGCCCTCAACATCTGCCAGCCACGCGTAGCCGCGCTGCAAAACAAGGTGCGGGTCGAGCAGCTCAAGCCGTGTTTGGGCTCGCTCCAATCGCAGCCGCTGATTCGTCGCAGCGGTGGTCATGGCTTTGGGCAAGTCTTTTTCAAAAGCGCTGAGCTGGGTCGATTGACGCTGCAACGCAAAACGCGCAGCATGGCGCAGGCGTTGCGCTTGCAGCACCAGACCGGCCTTTTCACGCGCCACCAAATGCGACGGCTGAACCACTCTGGAGGCGGCCCAGTCGAGCCGCTGGTTGCTGGACTGCAGTTGCCGGTCAACAGCGTTTTGCAATCGATCGAGTGTCAGTTCCAAAGCACGCAGCCACACACTCTGCGGTTGCGCGCAAAGTTCTGCTGCGGCGGTCGGTGTCGGTGCGCGCACGTCGGCGCAAAAATCAGCGATGGTGAAATCAGTCTCATGACCCACGCCGGAAACCACCGGAATCGGTGAAGCGACAATGGCGCGTGCCAACAGCTCATCGTTGAAGGCCCAGAGATCCTCCATCGCGCCGCCGCCGCGCACCAGCAGCAGCACGTCAACCTCGGCGCGTTTCACCGCCTTGTTGAGGGCTTGTAGCAACTCGCCGGCCGCTTGTGTGCCTTGCACGCTGGCCGGGTAAATCACCACCGAGACATGCGGTGCACGGCGCGTTAAGGTAGTCACCACGTCATGCAAAGCTGCCGCACCCAAAGACGTGATGATGCCAACAGCACGAGGCAACAGGGGCAAGCTGCGTTTGCGAGCGGTGTCAAACAAACCTTCTGCTTCGAGCTTGGCTTTGAGTCGCGTGAACTGCTCAAACCAATTGCCCTGCCCGGCTTCGCGCAGCGACTCCACCACCAGCTGCAATTCGCCGCGCGGCTCATACACGCCCAAGCGACCACGGACCTCGACCAACATTCCATCACGCGGTGAGAAGTCCAACATGGACGCCGCCCGCCGGAACATCGCGCAACGCACTTGGCCTTGCTCGTCCTTCAAATTAAAGTAACAGTGGCCGCTGGTGGCACGGGAAAATCCGGCAATTTCACCCTTGACCGCTACCGGGTTGAAGCGGGCCTCTAGGCTGTCGGCAATCGCCCGCAGCAGCGAACCGACCGGCCAAATCTGCACGCCCGGGGTAGAACGACCGGCTTCTTGCAAGGATTCAAACAAGACAGGCTCCTGGCCGCTGCAAAGAATGGTTCAGATCGTGGCTCATCACTGTTGGAAGATGCGTCGCTGGTTAAAAATTGACCGTTCTGTCTGGATCGCAGTCTGGCGCGGTCCGGAAGCGCAAGCCGGAGCAGTTGCACACAAAGTTATCCACAGTTTCTGTGGGTTCGTCGCAGATTGAGCGGCCCGAAGACCTCCGCACTCTAAGCCATAATTCAACACCCTAAGACGCTGGAGTTATCGCTTTGTTCTCAATCATACAAGCCGCAGGTTGGCCTATTTGGCCGTTGATCGCCTGCTCGGTCTTGGCTGTGGCCTTGGTGATCGAACGCTTTGTCAGTTTGCGCGACAACAAAGTCGCGCCGCCCAAACTGACCGACGAAGCCATCACCGTCTCGCGCACCAGCGTGCCGTCAGCCGCCATCGTCTTGCAACTCGAACAAAACTCCATCCTTGGCCGCGTCTTGGCACGTGGCCTGCGCGCACTGACACTCAATCCTCGGCTGAGCGAAGACGACCTGCGCGCCACACTCGAAGGCGCTGGCCGTGAAGCAGCCCACGAACTCGAACGCTATTTGTCGGCGCTGGCCACGATCGCGTCGGCGGCACCGCTGCTAGGCTTGCTCGGCACGGTGATCGGCATGATTGAGATTTTTGGCTCGCAAGGCGGCAGCACCGGAAGCGTCACGGGTACCGGCAACCCTGCACAGCTCGCGCAAGGCATCGCCATCGCGCTTTACAACACGGCTTTTGGCTTGATCGTGGCAATTCCTGCGCTGATCTTCTGGCGCTACTTTCGAGGTCGGGTCGACAGTTATTTGCTGCACATGGAACTCGCCTCCGAGCGCTTTGTGCGGCACCTCAACACCCTGCGCAAACCAGCATGAACTTCCGCAACCGCACGCGCGACGAGCCGGAGATCAACCTCATCCCGTTCATCGACGTGCTGTTGGTGGTCGTGATTTTTTTGATGCTGTCGACCACCTACAGCAAGTTCACTGAACTGCAAGTCAACCTGCCGGTGGCCAATACCGAAGCCGCCCGCGACTACCCGAAAGAGATCATCGTCGCGGTCAGCAGCGACGGCCGTTACTCGATCAATAAAACCATGGTCCCAAGCCGCAGCTTGGACGCGGTGGCCACGGCCTTGCTGGCAGCCAACCCGCCCAGCAAAAACAGCAAAGACATGGTACTGATCATCAGTGCCGATGCCACTGCCAGCCACCAGTCGGTCATTCTCGTCATGGAAGCGGCGCGTCGCGCCGGCTTGTCGCACATCACCTTTGCGACGCAGAGCGCCAGCGGTCAACAGTGAGCCGTCAGCGCCGATGAGCTTTCAAACAACACTGCAAACCACGCTGCAAAGCGCTTGGACGCGGCGCGGTCCACTGGCTTGCCTGCTGTGGCCACTGGCGCAGCTGCACGCAGGTGCCGTCGTGCTGCGGCGCTGGTTGTATCAGCAAGGTATTTTGAAATCATGGCGGGCTGACGTGCCGGTCATCGTGATTGGCAATGTGGTGGCTGGCGGCGCTGGCAAAACGCCGCTGGTGATGGCGCTGGTCAAGCATCTGCAGGCGACTGGCCGACAGCCCGGCGTGGTCTCACGCGGCTATGGCCGGCAGGGCGACAAGAGCGACAACGCTCTTGAAGTCTTGCCGCAACTGCCCGCCAGTCTGTGCGGGGACGAGCCGCTGCTCATCCGGCAACGCACGGGTGCGCCCGTGTTCGTAGCCCGCCGCCGGATGGACGCCGTACGTGCCTTGCTGGCGGCACATCCGCAAACCGACCTGATCATTTGTGACGACGGACTGCAGCATCTCGCCTTGCAGCGCGACCTCAACATCGCGGTGTTTGACGAACGCGGCGTCGGCAACGGCTGGTTGTTGCCCGCCGGCCCATTGCGTGAAGCTTGGCCGCCAACCGACAAACCCAAGCAGCGCTCAGGACCCCAATCTGTGGCCCCGATTGACCTGCTGCTGCACACCGGACAGACCGCCGCCTTCGCCGGCTTTCAGTCGCGTCGGACGCTGGCCGACAACGCCATTGCAGCCGACGGCACTCAGGTACCGCTCGACAGTCTGAAAGGCGAAGCACTGGTGGCTGTGGCGGCCATTGCCAGCCCAGAGGCTTTCTTTTCAATGCTGCGCCAACGCGGCCTGACGCTGGCGCGCTGCATTGCGCTGCCCGACCACGACAAGCTTGACGCAGCGCCGCTGTGGCAAGCCGATCAACAAGGTCTGCGCGTTTTGTGCACCGAAAAAGACGCCGTCAAACTCTTTGCTCGTTACCCCGATGCCGGCCAACAACTGCTGGCAGTGCCGCTGGTCTTCACGCCTGAGCCCGGCTTCATCCAGGCTTTCGACGCGCGGCTGAACGCCCTGCGTCCACGGACTTCTCAATTACCATCGACACATGGACACCAAACTTCTTGAACTGCTGGTCTGCCCCGTGACCAAAGGCCCGCTCACCTACAACCGCGACAAGCAAGAGCTCATCTCGCGCAGTGCTCGCTTGGCTTACCCGGTGCGCGACGGCTTGCCCGTGATGCTCGAAAATGAAGCCCGCACCCTGACCGACGAAGAGCTCGGACTTTGATGCCAGCTTAATCCTCACATGACTTTCACCGTCCTCATTCCTGCCCGGCTGGCCTCTTCGCGCCTGCCCAACAAACCACTCGCCGACATTCACAATCTGCCGATGATCGTGCGTGTAGCGCAGCGCGCCAGTTTGAGTAGCGCCGCCCGCGTGGTCGTGGCTGCCGATAGCCAAGAGATCGTCGCCGCCTGTGAAGCGCACGGTGTTGCCGCGCTGCTCACCCGCACCGACCACCCCAGCGGCAGCGACCGGCTGGCAGAAGCCTGTAGCCTGCTCGGCCTAGGCGCGCAAGACATCGTGGTCAATGTTCAGGGCGACGAGCCACTGATCGACCCCTCCCTGATCGATGCCGTTGCCGCCATGCTGGACAGCCGGGCCGACTGCGCCATGAGCACCGCCGCCCATGCTATCGACCAACTCGCCGACTTCCTGAGCCCGCACGTTGTCAAAGTGGTGCTCGACGCCCGGGACACCGCGTTGTACTTCAGCCGCGCGCCGATTCCCGTGGGCCGAGACTTCAACGGTCAAGCCTGGTGGGACTCTTCAAGCCTGCCCAAGCCCTTGCGACACGTTGGTATTTACGGATACCGCGTGGGTTTTTTGCAAACCTTCCCAAGCTTGCCGCAAGCACCGCTGGAAAAACTCGAATCGCTCGAGCAACTCCGCGCCCTGTGGCATGGCCACCGCATCGCCGTGCACATCACGCAGCACCCGCCGGGCATCGGCGTTGACACACCTGAAGACCTTGAGCGCGTTCGAGCCCTGCTGGCCCCTGCTTCATAGTCATTTCGGCGGCTGCTTTGTAAGCTGCAATGAATAGTCTGCATGCTATCCTTAGGTCCAACTCGAGTGCACCAGAGTCGCTATGGCGGCAACAAGACACCCCCGGTTTGCGCAATACAAGCCGGTCGCTATTTAAAATAAATTGAGGACATCCATGAGACTGATACTGTTGGGCGCCCCCGGCGCTGGCAAAGGGACGCAAGCCACCTTCATCTGCCAAAAATACAGCATTCCGCAAATCTCGACGGGCGACATGCTGCGCGCTGCTGTCAAAGCAGGAACTCAATTGGGCTTAGAAGCCAAAAAAGTCATGGACTCGGGCGGTCTCGTCAGCGACGACCTGATCATCAATCTGGTCAAAGAGCGCATCGCCCAACCCGATTGCGCTCATGGTTTTTTGTTCGACGGCTTCCCGCGCACCATTCCGCAAGCCGACGCTATGAAAGCGGCCGGCGTCAAGCTGGACTTTGTGCTGGAAATCGACGTTCCTTTTGAAGCCATCATCGAACGCATGAGCGGTCGCCGTTCACACGCGGCGTCAGGCCGCACCTACCACGTCAAGTACAACCCGCCGAAAGTCGAAGGTCTGGATGACGTGACGGGTGAGCCGCTGATTCAGCGCGATGACGACAAAGAAGAAACTGTCCGCAAGCGTCTAGAGGTGTACAGCGCCCAGACCCGTCCGTTGGTTGACTACTACTCGCAGTGGGCCAGAGACGACTCGGCAAATGCGCCGCAATACCGGGCCATCAGCGGTATGGGCAGCGTCGACGAAATCACCAGCCGCGCCATGGGCGCCCTGAACGCTGTCGCCGTCTGAGCTTAACGACTCTGCATCAAGGCCAGCATCAACGCGATGCGGGCCTTGACAGGCGTCAAGCCCGGCGCAGCAGGCAGCGCATCACTGCCTCCGGGCAGCAAGCGGCCTTCGACACAACGCGTTGCCCGCACCACCTTGACCCCTTGCTGCATCGCCAGCACCAAGGCGGCTTCTAAGTCTTGATGCACCGTGCCATTGCCAGTCGCAGCCACCACCAGACCCTTGACACCAGCCTTCAGCAAAGCTCTGACAACCGTGCCATCGGCACCGGCGTAACTCATCACGATCTCCACACGTGGCCAAGCGGCGTCAGCCAATGCGGACACCAAGGGCAGCGCTTGTCCACGCGGCCAGTCGCGCACCAAGCGCAAACGGCCTTGTTCCACAAAACCAATCGGCCCCGCGTCTCCAGCGCTGAAAGCATTCAGCCGGTACGGATGGAATTTTTGGACTTCTTCAGCGCTGAAAATCGCACCGGCGCAGACCACGGTAACACCACTCGCAGCAGCACTTGACGCCACAGCCAAAGCATCCAGCAAGTTTTGTGGGCCATCGGGCACCAACGCGTTCGACGGCCGCATGGCGCAGGTCAGCACCACCGGCTTGCTAGGCGCCAGCAGTGCTTGCAGAAAATACGCGGTTTCTTCAAGCGTGTCGGTGCCGTGGGTGATGACGATGCCCTGCACGCCGTCCTGCGCCAGAAAGTGCGACACCCGCAGCGCCAGCTTGGCCCAAACGTCAAAGCTCATGTCCTTGCTGTCCAGCTGAGCCACCTGCTCCACCACATAACGCTCTGCGCCTGCGCCCTTATTCCATCCGGGCAAGCTGGCCAGCAACGCATGCACGCCGACCTGCGCAGCGGTGTAGCTGCTGTGCTCAAACGCA
>JBEDKR010000053.1:0-8512 GCA_041172005.1 Pseudomonadota bacterium | reverse complement strand
AAGAACGAATTGACGGTGGTGTTTTTGGATTGCAGGCTGGCCAAGCGGCTGGGCAGCAATTGACCAAATTCAAACAGCCCGGCCAGGTTCAGCCCCAGTAAGGTGAACAAGGCGGCCAAGCCGGCGACCACCGCCGGGCTTTGCAACTGAAAGCCCCAGCCGAGCTGTTCACCCGCAGCGCGCAGGCCCAGCAGCAGCCCGCCCAGCGCCAGAAACGACAGCACCACACCGGCCGTGTAAGCCACGCCGCTGGCCGTACGACTGGCATGGTCTTTGACCTGCATGAAGCCGACCATCTTGATGGCCAGCACCGGAAACACGCAGGGCATGAGGTTGAGGATCAAACCGCCAATCAAAGCACCGAAAATGGCGGCGAGCCAGGTCAGGGCCGGGGCTGATGAGGGGGTTGTGAGTGCCGAAGCTGCATTGGCTCGCAGCGCAGCTTCGAGGGCCGCTGGCACAACGATGGGGGCGGCAAGGCTAGGCCAGTCACCTTTGACCGGCAGTTCAATGCGCCACGCTGGGCTGGTCTTGTCCTTGCCTTCGGCCAAGGCCAACACCACTGGCATGCGCTCTGGGCTCTCGCTGCGATGGGTTGATAGCGGCACTTGCGCTGTCCACACACCGTCTTTCCAAGATTGCGCAATAGTTCCTGCAGGCTCTGTCACGCCGCCGGTCTCAGGGTAAAAGTCAAGCGTTTGGCCTCGCCACGCCGCTGGTAAACCGGCCACAGAGACGTTGATGGCTTTGGCTGCGACGTCAATTTGTCCGCTACCGGCCGTTAAGGCGCGTGGGCTGGCGGCCCATGCCGCTTCAAAGGCGCTGGCGTTGGCGGCGCTGGAACTGCGCGCTGGCAAGGTCAGCGTGAACTCACCTTCTTGCGGAATGCACTCTTGCTTGCAGACCAGCCAAGACGCGCTGAGTTGAATTGTCAACTGACCGGCGTTGAAGTTGGGTGCCACCGTTAGGGGCACGGGCAGCAAAACGGTGTTTTCGTAGCCGTAGTTGGCCAAGTTGCCGATGGGGATTTTCTTCGGAGTTGGCCAAGCGATCTCGCCTGCCGTGATGCCGGCGGGCAGTGTCCACCTCAGCTCGGTCGGCAAGCCAGAGTCGCCGGAGTTCTTCCAATAGGTATGCCATTCAGGCTGGTGCTTGATGTTCAGACCGACCCAGAGCGGCTGGCCCGGCGCCACGCCTTGGGGGGCATGCACCATCAGTTCGGCCCGCACTTCGGAGGTGGTGACGACCGCAGAGGTTTTGTTGCTGCCGCTGGTGCTGAACAATGCGGAGGTAGATGGCGTTGATTGCGCAAAGACGGGCGCTGCGACAAAACCAGTGCTGACGGCCAAGGCCGCAGCGAACAACAAGGGCTTGACGAAGGAGTTCAGTGGAGTGAAAAAGCGCATGACTTGTTGGGAGCGGGGGCGGCGGGTAAAAGTTCCGCTGCAGTCTGAGTGGAGGGAGGCGCTGCAAAAGTAGCGGCCTTGCAATGTGGGTCATGATAAAGGGGTACGTTCGGGCATCACCGCATTGCTTCGATAATCACCCCATGACCAGCCCCGCCCGGACTTTGCCTGCCACCTTGCCCATACCGCCGCGCGTCGTGTTGGCCACCCTCAACGCCAAATACATCCACGCGTCCCTTGGGCTGCGTTGCCTGCTGGCCAACATGGACCGGCATGGCGGCGACGGCTTGCGCGCCGTGACGCAATTGCGGGAGTTTGTGATTCAGCAGCGGCCAACGCAAATTGTGGAAGAACTGCTGGCCCTGAACCCGCAGGTGATCGGGCTGGGTATTTACATCTGGAACGTGGTCGAGACCACACAGGTTCTGCGGCTGCTCAAAGCGTTGCGGCCGGACATCAAGGTGGTGTTGGGTGGCCCCGAGGTCAGTCATGAAGTCGAGACGCAAGAAATTTGCCGTCTGGCTGACCATGTCATCACCGGCTGGGGCGACGTGAGTTTTCCTAAAGTTTGCCGCGCGTTGCTGGACGGCCCGCAGCCGCTGATGAAGGTCATCGCTGGCGAGCAGCCACCGCTGGACGCGCTGGCTTTCCCGTATGACGAATACACCGACGCCGACATTGCCAAGCGTCTGTTGTACGTGGAGGCGTCGCGCGGCTGCCCGTTCAAGTGTGAGTTTTGCCTGAGTGCGCTCGACAAGACCGCGTGGGCTTTTGAGCTTGACGCCTTCATGGCCGAGATGGACGCGTTGTACCAGCGCGGCGCACGCAACTTTAAGTTTGTGGACCGTACCTTTAACTTGAAGGTCGAGCATTCCGTGCGTATCTTGCAGTTCTTTTTGGATCGATTGCAGGTGGCTCATGAGACGCCGAATTTGTTCGTGCACTTTGAAGTCGTGCCCGACAGCTTGCCGGACCGTTTGAAAGAATTGATCGTGCAATTCCCTGCCGGTTCACTGCAATTTGAAGTTGGTATTCAGAGCTTCAACCCTGAAGTGCAGCAGCGCATTTCGCGAAAGCAAGACAACCTCAAGACCGCAGACAACCTGCGTTGGCTGGTGAGCCAAAGTCAGGCGCATGTGCACGCTGATTTGATTTTTGGCCTGCCCGGTGAAACGCTGGAAAGTTTTGCAGCCGGCTTCGACCGGCTTTATGCCTTGGCGCCGCACGAGATTCAATTTGGCATTTTGAAACGTTTGCGCGGTACGCCAATTGCTCGCCACACGCAAGACTTTGCGATGGTCTACGACCCGCAGACGCCGTACACGATTTTGCAAAACTCGACGATTGACTTTGCCACGCTGCAACGCATTCAGCGCTTTGCGCGTTACTGGGACATGATCGCAAATTCGGGCCGGTTTTTGCGCGCCCGTTCGCTGTTGCTCGACGGTCTAGAAGGCTTTGATGCCCCGTCCGTGTCAGCTTTTTCAGCATTCTTGGACTTCAGTGATTGGCTTTGGCAGACCACCGGCAAGACCCATGAATTTGCACTGGAAAAACTGGTTGATTTGTTGTTCGAACATTTGACCGGACCGCGCGGTATGGCGCAAGACGCGGTGCGCCAAGCGCTGTTGGCCGACTACCAAGCCAGCGGCGCGCGTGCCAAGCCCAAGTGCTTGGTAGAGCTGCTGCAAGCCGCCAGCCCGTCGCTCACACCTGCAGGTCAGGCACGGGCCCAGCGGCAAAGCCGGCACGTCAGCCAAAATATCCACCAAAGCGTGGCCGGTCAGCTGCGCAGCGAGATTCAGCAAGCGGCGGCTGCGGCTTGAACGGTTTCACAATTGAGATGCAAATTTTGCCCTTCGCTTTACTGAATTGGTCACACGCATGAACACTCCCACCCCCCGTTTTTGGGCTGAGCTCAAAAGCCCTGACTTCGCGCGTTTGGACATGAGCCGCAGCATCGCCGTATTGCCGTTGGCGGCGATCGAGCAACATGGCCCGCACCTGCCGTTGAGCGTTGACACCGACCTTGTCAACGGCGTGATTGCGCACGCGTTGCCGCAATTGGCTGCAGACTTCAACGTGTTTTTTTTGCCAACGCAAACGGTCGGCCGCAGCATTGAGCACGTGGCTTTTCCGGGCACGCTCACACTCAGCGCTGCGACGTTGATTCAAGCTTGGGTTGACCTTGGCGAATGCGTGGCGCGCACCGGCGTTAAAAAGTTGGTGCTGTTGAATTCGCACGGTGGCAATGTCTCAACCATGGACATCGTCGGTCGCGAGTTGCGTGCGCGTCATGGCTTGACGGTGGCGCTTGTCAACACCTTTGCCTTGCCGATGCCGGCTGCGGTGCAGAGCTTGTTTGGTGCTGACGAGCCGCGCTTTGGCGTGCATGGTGGCGACGTCGAAACCTCCATGATGCTGGCGCTGCACCCCGAGCGTGTGGACATGCGGCAAGCGCAAAACTTCACCTCCAGCAGCCAGGAGCGTGCGCAAAATTTCACCATCATCGGCAACGGCAGCAGTGTCAAATTAGCTTGGGCCGCGCAAGACTTGAACCCCTCGGGCGCTGCCGGCAATGCAGCCGCAGCCACGGCAGAAAAAGGCCGCGCCGTGCTCAAGGCCAGTGGTCAGGCACTGGCCGCTTTGCTGGCTGAATTCGACACGCTGACGCCCTTCTAAGTCACAAGCTCACGCTGCCGTCGATGCAGCTGACCGACTGTCCGCCGACCCAGACTTGCCCGGCGGTATCACGCTGAATGTAGACCTGACCGGCGCGTCCGATGCAGACGCCTTGCGAGGCCAAGTAGCACTCAGGCAAGCCCCCTTCACCGATCAGCCACTGCGCCAAACTGGCGTTCAGGCTGCCGGTGACCGGGTCCTCGTTGATGCCCGTGGCGGCGCAAAAACCGCGCACTTCAAGCTGCGGCGTTTCGTCTGCGGCTTGGGCTTGCGCTCCTGATCTTGCAAACGCAGCCGCCTCGCGGTTGATGCGTCCGATCAGCGGTGGCGCATCGGCGCTGTAGTCTGCGTAGATACCAGCGACACCGACTTTGATGTTGAGTCTGACCAGCGCCGCGTGGTCAGGCGTGAGTTGCAACACCGTCTCAGGTGAGTCGAGCAAGAGGCCAAGAAAAACCGGGCCGTTGTCAAGCAGCTGTGCCGCCAAAATCTGCTGCGCATGCAGCCCCAAAGCGCCTGCCACGGCGTCTAGCAGCGCAGGTTCGGGTTGACTTCGGCGCAGCAGCGGCGCGGCAAAAGCCAAACGCTCTGGGCGCTTTGGATCACGTTGAAGTTCGCGTTGAATCGTCACCAAACCAACCGCACATTGCTGCACCACGTGGCCCGCTGATTGCGGCTGACCGCCCGCTTCAATCCAAGCGTGGCAGCTGCCCAGCGTAGGGTGGCCGGCAAACGGCAACTCACCGCCGGGCGTGAAAATCCGTACCCAGTAGTCGGCTGCAGCGTCGGTGGGCGGCAACAAAAAAGTGGTTTCTGAGAGGTTCGTCCAGCGCGCAAAACGCTGCATGGCTGCATCACTGAGGCCATCACCGTCCAACACGACAGCCAGTGCGTTGCCGAGGTAGGCCGTGTCTGTGAAGACGTCGACTTGCTTGAAGCGGCGGGTGCGCATGGCCTGCTTGGCAGGCTGAAGCAGAGAGTTCAACTCAGCGCCATGTCAAGTACACCCGTGCTGGCTTGTCGCCCGCTGATCACCTGAAACCAGCGTTCAATATTCGGTCGGCTTTGGCGCTGTTGCGGCAGAGCAAACCAGCGGTGGACTTCGCAGCCCAGCGGAATGTCGGCCATGGTGAAGTGTTCACCGGCCACGTACGCATGGCGGCCAAGCTGTGCTTCCAGCACGTCCATGAGTGATTCAACGGCGGCGTTGGACTCTGCAATCGCATCGGCATTGCGCTGCTCGGGTGCCGTGCGGATCAGCTGCCAAAAGCCAGGGCGACTGGCTGGGTTCAGGCTGGTCTGTTGCCAGTCCATCCATCGTTCGGCCGCAAAGCGTTCACGCAAATTAGTCGGGTACAACTGACCTGGCGAATGCTTGGCGCACAGGTATCGCACAATCACATTCGACTCCCACAGCACAAAGTCTTCGTCCTCGATCACCGGCACTGTCGAGTTCGGATTCAAACGAATAAACTCCGGCGTTTTCACCACACCAAATTGGCCGCCTGCCTCGGTGCGCTGAAAGTCCAGCCCGAGTTCTTGCGCCGTCCAGACCACTTTTTTGACATTGACTGAGCTCATGCGACCCCAGATATTCAGGGTGTTCGCTGCACTCACGGTGGGTTCTTGCATTTATTGTTCCAGTTTCAGGTTGGCGTCTTTCACCAGCTTTTCAAATTTCACGCTTTCGGCGCGCACGTAGTTGGCAAATTCGGCAGGCGAATTTTTGGGAACTGCCAGGTTGTCGGCATCGAAGCGCGCCCGAATGTCGGGGCTGGCCAAGATGGTGTTGACGTCGCGGTTCAGGCTGTCGATGACCCATGCGGGTGTGCCCGCGGGCGCAAACAAACCACCCCACAGCGTGTAGCTGAAACCCGGCAAACCGGATTCGGCAATGGTCGGCACCTGCGGCAAAGAGCTCATACGCTGCGGCGTCGTCACGGCCAGGGCTTTGAGCTTGCCGCCTTTGACCTGCGGCACCGCCGCCGATGCACTGCTGAAAAACGCCTGCAGACGGCCGGCGATCAGGTCTGACAGCAGCGGCCCGACGCCTTTGTAAGGCACATGCAGCATGTCAAGTTTCAGGCCCAGACCCAAGGCCACGGCTGACAGGTGTCCGGGGGTGCCAGCGCCGACCGTGCCATAGCTGAACTCGCCGGGTTTGGCGCGCGCCATTTGAATGAACTCGGCGATCGTGTTGTAAGGCGCATCAACCGGCGCCAGCATGACCAGCGGGGCATTGCCAATCAGCACCACTGGGGTCAGCTCTTTCATCGGGTCGTAGCCGAGGTCTTTCATCAACGCACGGTTGACGACGATCTCGCCGGTTTGACCGAGGAACAAGGTGTAGCCATCGTTCTTGGCTTTGGCCGCAAAACGCGTGCCGATGGTGCCTGAAACGCCGGGCTTGTTGTCGACCAGCACGGTCTGTTTGTAAACCGCGCCAAGGCGCTCGCCAACGATGCGTGCGAAGGTGTCGCCTTGGCCGCCAGGCGCATAGGCGACGACGATGGAAATGGGTTTGACGGGATAGGGGTCAGCGGCGATGACTGGCGTGCCGAGCAGCGCCGAGGCTAGCAGCAGGCACAAAGTGCCAAGGTGTTTCGGTGCTTGTTGCAGGCTTGTTTTGATGTTTCTCATGCGTGTCTCTGTTGTTGTGTTTTAGTCGGATTTTGTTTTGTGCCGCGTTGCAGCGCAGGCTTTCAAATATCCGAAAAATATTGTATGGCCTGCGTTGGCTGTCCTGTCGTAGTTGCCGCCGCTAGCGCAGCAGCATCCAGCCAGCAGTGAGCACCAGCACCGCCGCCATGACGCGGTTAAACCAACGCAGGCGTCGTCGTGTGCCGTCGGGACCAGCCAGCCACTCGCGCAGCAGCGAGCCGACCAGTGCATACGCCAGATTGCTGCCAAAGGCAAAGGCCAGCATCACCGGCAAGACAATGGCAAAGCGCCAGCCCGCGTCGGCATGACCGGCGACCCAGCCGCTGACAATCGCCAGCGCCAGCATCCAAGCCTTGATGTTCACCAGCTGCAGCGCTGCGCCTTGCCAGAATCCAATCTGTAGGTTCCGGGCATCAGCTGCGCCTAATTCTTGTGTCATGGCCAAACGCCGCGCCAGCCACAGCAGGTATGCCACGCCCGACAGCTTGACGGCCCAAGCCAGCAACGGCAGGGCAACCAGCAAGGCGCCCACGCCGAGCGCGCAGAAAGTCAGCAGCAGGCCCCAACCCAAGGGCACGGCGCAAACAAAAGGCATGGTGCGGCGCAGGCCGTGGTTGGCCGCCATGGCGGTGGACAAGGCGGTGTTTGGGCCGGGCGTGAAGCTCATGGCTGTGGCCAGCACCAACAGCGCGATGAATTCGGTACTACTCATGCGCTCGACTTTAGCCTGCCGAGCTAGAGTGGCCGCAGAGTTTTCTAGAATCAGGGTTTTGCTGAAGTCAACAGCTCTTGAATTAACCCGGCCTCAACCCCACTATCAATCCATGCAAAAACAGACACTCGCTTTTCAGGCCGAAGTAGCCCAGCTGCTTCAACTCGTCACCCACTCGCTGTATTCCAACCCCGAGATATTTCTGCGTGAGTTGGTTTCCAACGCCTCAGACGCTTGCGACAAGCTGCGTTTTGAGGCGCTGAACGACGCCACGCTGTATGAAAACGTGCCCGAACTCAAGGTCCGCGTGAGCTTTGACCGGGCCGCCAAGACGCTGACGATTGCCGACAACGGCATCGGCTTGTCTCAGCAAGAGGCCATCGACAACCTCGGCACCATCGCCAAGAGCGGCACCCGCGACTTTGTCTCCAAGCTCTCCGGCGACCAAAAAAGTGACTCGCAGTTGATCGGCCAATTTGGCGTCGGTTTTTATTCGGGCTTCATCGTCGCCGACTCCATCACGGTTGAAAGCCGTCGCGCCGGTCTGCCCACCAGCCAAGGCGTGCGCTGGAGCAGCACCGGTACGGGCGAGTTTGACGTCAGTGAAATCGAGCGTGCTGAGCGCGGCAGCAGCGTCATCTTGCACCTGAAAGACGACGCAGTTGACTACCTCAACGCTTGGAAGCTGAAAGGCATCATCAACAAATACTCGGACCATATTTCCCTGCCCATCGAGATGGAAAAGGAAGAATGGAAAGAGGGCGAAAACGACCAACCCGGTGGTATGGTTTTCACCGGCGAATGGGAGACCGTCAACCAAGCCGCAGCGCTCTGGTCACGCTCTAAAAAAGACATCACCCAAGAGCAATACGACGAGTTCTACAAGCAAATCAGCTACGACCACGAAGCGCCGCTGGCCACCACGCACAACCGCGTTGAAGGTGGCACCGAGTACACGCAGCTGCTGTTCATCCCGGCCAAAGCGCCTATGGATTTGTTCAACCGCGAGAAGGCGGCCGGCGTCAAGTTGTACGTCAAACGCGTCTTCATC
>JBEDKR010000052.1:0-8530 GCA_041172005.1 Pseudomonadota bacterium | reverse complement strand
GTCTGCCGCGTTGTCCAATGACCCGAAAAACCGGGCCGAAAACGTGATGATCGTCGACTTGCTGCGCAACGACTTTGGCCGCGTCGCCCAAGCCGGCAGCGTGAGCGTGCCCCAACTCTTTGAGGTCGAGCGCTTTGGCGACGTGCTGCAAATGACCTCGACGATTCGCGCCCGTCTGCGCGCTGATGTTGGGCTGGCCGAGTTGCTGCGGGCCGTGTTGCCCTGCGGCTCGATCGTCGGTACGCCCAAGCGCCGCAGTCTGCAGATCATTCGCGAGCTGGAGGCCGATGCACGCGGCCTGTACACCGGCGCCATCGGCTGGTTTGAGCCGACTGCTGCCAACACCACCGCCGGCCAGTTGCCTGATTTTTGTCAGTCGGTGCCGATTCGCACGCTCACACTCGCACCCCTGCAAGGCGGCCTGCGCGCCGGTGTGATGGGCGTGGGTGCGGGCATCGTGCATGACAGCCAGCCGGATGCAGAGTTCGACGAATGCCAACTCAAGGCCCGTTTTTTAACCGGCCTAGGGCACGACTTTGAACTCTTTGAAACGATGCACGCCAGCCGCGAGCAAGGGGTTCAGCACTTAGCACGGCACCTCAAACGTTTGGCCCAATCGGCTGCCGTGTTTGGCTTTCCGATGAACCCAGCCGCCATCGCGCTGGCCTTGGTTGAAGCTTGCGCAGCGCTGCCGGCAGGCATCGCGCACCGAATGCGGCTGGCTCTGGATGCCAGCGGTCACATCAAGCTTCAAAGTGCACCGCTGCAAGACTTGAACAGCCCGGTGCGGGCACTGCTGGCAAGCGAACCCACCGATGCAACAGAAGCAAGCGACCTGTTCTTGCGCCACAAAACCACCCTGCGCGAGCGTTACGACTCTGGTTGGCGTGCCGCTGAAGCGGAGGGCGCTTTTGACATGCTGTTTTTCAATGCCGAGGGCGAATTGACCGAGGGCGGACGCAGCAATGTGTTTGTCAAACTGCAAGGCCGCTGGTACACGCCGCCACTGGCCTGCGGCGTGTTGCCCGGCGTGATGCGCTCGGTGCTGCTAGACGACCCAAACTGGAACGCCAGCGAGCGGCGCTTGACCCGCTGCGATGTGCTCGCCGCCGAGGCACTGGTGCTGTGCAACGCGCTGCGCGGCGCACTGCCGGCAACGCTAGGCTAAGTCGGTACAGCACTTGAAACAGTGCCCTGCCAAAAGGCTGTTCCAATAGCTGTCTTTCCTGCACCCGACCCGAGAACTGCTCATGGCACTCAAAGCCACCATCTACAAAGCCCAATTGCAAATTGCCGACATGGACCGCAACGTCTATGCCGACCACACGGTGGTCATTGCGCGCCACCCGTCAGAGGCCGACGAACGCATGATGATTCGCCTGCTGGCCTTCGCGTTGAACGTCACCGCCGACGACCAAAAGGGCAAGCTTGAATTCGCCAAAGATCTGTGGGATGTGGACGAAGCCGCCCTCTGGCACAAAGATTACACCGACGCTATTCAACACTGGATTGACGTCGGCCAGCCCGATGACAAACGCCTGATGCGCGCCGCCGGTCGGGCCGATCGGGTGACGGTCTTGAGCTTTTCGAGCAGCACGCCGGTCTGGTGGAAAGCCATTGAAACCAAGATCACACGGGCCAGCAACTTGGTGGTCTGGCAGATTGACGCGGCTGAAAGTCAGGCGCTGGCCAAACTCGCGGCCCGCACCATGCAGTTGCAAGTGACGGTGCAAGACGGCACGGTGTGGATGAGCACAGCAACAGACTCTGTCGAGATCACACCGCGCCGTTTGACGCCGCGCCCGGATTAACCCTTCGCTTCAACTTCGTCGTGCTGGTATGCAGGCAGTTCGGCACCGCAGCTGAAGCAGAATTTGGCAGACTCTGTTTGCCCTTCTGCCAAGCACACTTGGCAGGTGCGGGTGGTCGGCAAGGGCTGTCTGCGCCCCATGCGTTGCGCGGCCATTTCTGCCGTGACAATCCCGGTCGGCACCGCCAACGTGCCCCAACCCATGAGCATCATGAAAGAGGCAATCAAGCGGCCAAAATCAGTCTTAGGAACGATGTCGCCAAAGCCGACCGTGGTCAGGGTGCTGATGGCCCAATACACAGACGTCGGGATGCTGGTGAAACCATTGCCCGGCCCCTCGACCACGTACATGATCGTTCCAAAAATAAGCACCAACATCAGCACGGCTGACAAGAAAACCAAAATCTTACGGCGACTGGCCGCCAGCGCCATCGCCAGCGACTGGTATTCGGTCACATAAGCTGCCAGCTTGAAGATCCGAAACACACGCAACAAACGCAGCACGCGCACATCAATCAGCGCGTACAACTCCGGAAAAAACAGCGCTAGGTACGTCGGCAACACCGCCAGCAAATCGATCACGCCAAAAAAGCTGGTGGCGTAACGCAGCGGACGCCGCACACAGACCAAACGCGCGATGTATTCGAGCGTGAAGAAGACCGTGAAGAACCATTCAAGGCTGGAGAAAAGTGGGCTGTAGTTGCGACTTAAGGACTGCACGCTGTCCGCCATGACGACACCCACGCTGACCAGAATGGCCAAAATCAGCATCACATCGAAACGCCGGCCAGCCACGGTTTCGGCTTCGAAAATAACGGTGTAGACCTTCAACCGCCAGCCGTCTAAGGGCTTCCCCAACAGATCGTCAGTAGACAGGAAAGGCGGCGGAACGGGGGATTTTGAAGAGGGTGTCACGTGGCGAGTTCTGGAAAGCTTGTGCGTATCGACGTGATCATGCCAGACGCGGGCCAATGCGCCCGAAGGCGCTCACTCGAATGCGGGCAAGCTCGGCTTGGCAACGGGCTTGCCAGCGGCGACCCAAGCGTCGTAACCGCCGCCGATTGATGTCACAGACAAGTAGCCCATGTCATGCAGTGAGCGCGCGGCCAAGGCGGCTCTGCCGCTGGTTTTGCAATACACAACAATCTTCAGATCGCGCGCGCTGAGCTCTGGCGTGCTGCTGAGTTTGAACTCCAGCATCCCGCGCGATGCATGCACCGCACCGGGAATGTGGCCGGCCACGAACTCTTCGGTCTCACGCACATCGATCAACACGTCGGCGTTGCGGATAACTTCTTCAGCCTGCGTCACCGGGACTTCCCGGATCAGCGCTTTGGCAGAGGTCACAAGGTCGTGGGCAGATTTCATGAAAGCTCCTGAAGTGATGAAGGAAAAGGGAAAGTAGCCTTCAGCCGGGCGTACCAGTGAACACGGCCCGGCTGGCAGCTGAGCGCTGCAATTGCCGCGCGATGTTGCCGCACACCAAGTCGCACAGCGCATAAATGGATTCGTCGGCCATGCGGTAATAAACACTGGTGCCCCGGCTCTCGCGCACCACCAAGCCGCTCTTGGACATCAGCGCCAAATGGCGCGAAATGTTAGCGGCTGAGAAGCCGCACAGCTGAGCCAACTCACCCACATTGCGCTCGCCGCTGCGCAGCAAATTCAATATTTTCAGCCGTGTCGGTTCAGACAAAACCTGGAAATAGGCGGCCACTTCGCTCAGGGCCTCGTCGGGCATTTGCTCCATCGCGAAACTCCTTTTGCTTTGACTTGATGATGTTGACGCGACAGATGGATGTTGCGCCACGAAGGTTTCATTGTATCATTGCACAATTAGCTAATCAACTAAATAAGCAAGTAAGCAAACGAACTCCAGCCGAGGAACACCGCATGACGCGACTCAATTCAGCCACCCTTGCCGCCCTCCAAGCTTTCGCCACATTGGGCGTGTTGTCGACAGCGGCCATGCCCATGACCGCCATGACTGCCGACAAGTCGCCGCCGGCCCAAGTCGCCGTAGCAGCAAAAATAGCCACGGTAGCAGTGCAAGGCACGGCCGGTTCGGCCAACGAGACCAGCTTGGACGCCGTGGTCGAAGCCGTGCGCCAGACCACCGTGTCGGCGCAGGTTCCCGGCGCCATCGTCGCGCTCTTGGTGCAAGCTGGAGACCGTGTCCGTGCAGGTCAGGCCTTGGTGCGGATCGACGCACGCGCTGCCCAGCAAAATGTGGCGGGCAGTGCCGCCCAAGTTGAAGCCGCACAAGCCGCTCTCAACGTCGCCAGCAAAGAACTGGACCGGCAAAAGCAATTGCTGGCAAAGCAGTACATCAGCCAAGCCGCGCTTGAGCGCACACAAGCCCAATGGCTGGCGGCGCAGGCACAGGTCAAGGCGCTGCAAGCGCAAACCCGCGTGGCCGAAGCACAGTCCGGCTTTTTTGTGCTCAGCGCACCTTATGACGGCATCGTCAGCGAGGTCACGGCGACCGTCGGCGACATGGCCATGCCCGGCCGCCCGCTGCTGGTGTTGCATGACCCGTCGGCACTGCGCGTGGTGGCCTCGGTGCCGCAATCAATGTTGGCCGGTTTGAGCGACAAACTCAAAACTGTGCGCTACGAAATTCCTGGCGTTACGGGCCAAACTGGCCCACGCACACCGACCCAAACGCAGTTGCTGCCGACGATTGACGCCGCCACGCACACAGCGCAGATTCGCTTGATCCTGCCGGCTGGCAACAATGCGGAGACAACGGGTTTGACGCCCGGCATGTTCGCCCGTGTCTGGCTGCCGACCACTGGCAGCAGCGCTCAGGCAGATGCTGAAAAGCTGTATTTGCCCCGCACGGCCATCTTGCGCCGCGCTGAAATGACCGGTGTTTATGTGCTGGATGCGCAAGGTCAGCCCCGGCTGCGCCAAGTGCGCTTAGGCCGCGCTGCGGGTGAGCTGGTTGAAGTGCTGAGCGGCGTGCGCAAGGGCGAACAAGTCGCGGCTGATCCTAAAACCGTCAACGCGCTCTGAGGTCACCGCACATGAACGACACAAAACACGACAGCAAACAAGGCACCAAGGCGCTAGGCATCTCGGGCCGCATCGCCGCTCTCTTTCAAAGCGCGCCCATCACCCCGCTGTTGGCGGTGATGGCGCTGCTGCTGGGCGGCTTCGCCGTGCTGGTGACGCCGCGCGAGGAAGAGCCGCAAATCGACGTCACCATGGCCAACGTGCTGATCCCCTTTCCGGGTGCATCGGTGCGCGATGTGGAACAAATGGTGGCGACACCGGGCGAGCAAGTGCTGTCCAAGATGGCCGGTGTTGAGCACGTGATGTCTGTCTCGCGGCCCGGCGTGGCCGTGCTGACAGTGCAGTTCAAGGTCGGCGTGCCGAACACCGAAGCGCTGGTGCGCTTGCACGACACCTTGCGCACCAACGCCGACTGGCTGCCCAAGGGCTTGGGCGTGATGGAGCCGCTCATCAAGCCCAAGGGCATTGACGATGTGCCCATCGTCACGCTCACGCTGCATGGCAAGACTCCTGAGACCAGCGCTTATGAACTGGAGCGCGTGGCGCACAGCATCGAAGCAGACATCAAACGCGTGCCCGGCACCCGCGACGTGCAAACGCTGGGCGGCCCAAACCGCGCCGTGCTGGTGCAAATTGACCCGCAGCGCATGGCCAGCACCGGCGTCACGGTGAATGACTTGCGCAGCGCCTTGCAATCGGCCAACTTGGGCCTGCCCGTGGGCGAACTGCTCAGCGGCAACAAAAGCATCAGCATCGAAGCCGGCCCTTATCTGTCGCACGCCAGCGAAGTGGCTGACCTGATGGTCGGTGTACGCGATGGCAAGCCGGTGTTTTTGAAAGACGTTGCCGACGTCAAAGACGGCCCGCTGCCGGCGAGTCGCTATGTCTGGCACGGCAACGGTCAAGCCAATGGAGGCAGCGGCGGCGAGTTTCCAGCCGTGACGCTGGCCATCACCAAGAAGCCCGGCCAAAACGCCATTGACGTGGCCAACGGCGTTGTCAACCGCGTTGCACAACTGCACGGCAGCGTGATCCCTGACGACGTGCAAGTGGTTGAAACCCGCAACTACGGCACGACAGCCAACGACAAAGCCCAAAAACTCATCCAAAAACTGCTGTTCGCCACGGCGGCGGTGGTCGCGCTGGTCTTCATCGCGCTGGGCCGGCGAGAAGCGGCCATCGTCGGTGCCGCTGTGATTTTGACTTTGACCGTGACGCTGTTTGCGTCGTGGGCCTGGGGTTTTACGCTGAACCGCGTGTCGCTGTTTGCCTTGATATTTTCAATCGGCATTTTGGTCGACGACGCCATCGTGGTGGTGGAGAACATCCACCGACATCAAAAGCTGTTCCCCGGCAAAACGCTGACCGAGATCATTCCCGGCGCGGTCGACGAGGTAGGCAGCCCGACGATTTTGGCCACCTTCACCGTGATCGCTGCCTTGCTGCCGATGGCTTTTGTCAGCGGCCTGATGGGCCCGTACATGAGCCCGATCCCGATCAACGCCAGCATGGGCATGTTGCTGTCGCTGGCAATTGCTTTCATCGTCACGCCGTGGCTGGCACGCTTGTGGATGAAAGCCAGCCACGCGGATGACAGCCATGGTGCACCGACCGGCATGGCCGCCAAAATAGGCCCGCTCTTTGAGCGCGTTTTCAAGCCGCTACTAGACACTCAGCGCGGCGCACGCAACCGCAAGTTGCTGGGCCTTGGCATCGGCGGGCTGATCGCCTTGTCGCTGGTGTTGCCGGCCACCGGACTGGTGCTGCTGAAGATGCTGCCCTTCGACAACAAGTCTGAATTTCAGGTGGTCGTCGACATGCCTGCGGGCACGCCACTGGAGCAAACCGCCGGCGTGCTGCGCGAGCTGGGTGCGTACTTGGCCACGGTTCCTGAGGTCACGCACTACCAAGCCTACGCAGGCACCGCAGCGCCCATCAACTTCAACGGTTTGGTGCGCCAGTACTATCTGCGCGCAGGCGGTGAGGTCGGCGACATTCAAGTCAACTTGGTGGACAAAGCCCAGCGCAAAGACAAGAGCCACGCCATAGCAACCCGGGTCCGCCCTGAGTTGCAAAAGATTGGCCTGCGCTTTGGCGCTAACGTCAAAGTGGTGGAAGTGCCGCCCGGCCCGCCCGTGATCTCCCCCATCGTGGCGGAGATTTATGGGCCGGACGCAGAAGGCCGGCGCCAAGTGGCCAAAGCCGTGCGCGCGATTTTTGAGAAGACCGACAACGTGGTCGACGTCGACGACAGCAGCATCGCCAGCGCACCGCGCAAGCTGTTGCTGGTAGATCGTCGGAAAGCCTCTAGCTTGGGCGTGTCGCAGCAAGACATCGTCAGCACGCTGCGCGCCGGCTTGGCTGGCGAGGCCGCCACCTACCTGCACGATGGCAGCAAATACCCAACCGCCGTCACGCTGCAATTGCCCGCTGAGCGACATGGCGACTTGAATGCTTTGCTGCAACTGAGCGTGCGCGGTGCGTCAGGCAAGCTGGTGCCGATTCGTGAGTTGGTCACCATCAGCGACACCGAGCGCGAGCAACCCATCATCCACAAAGACTTGCTGCCGGTGAACTTCGTCACGGCTGACATGGCCGGCCAAGTCGACAGCCCCTTGTATGGCATGTTCAAGATGCGCTCGGAGATCGCCAAGATCAAAACGCCAGACGGTGGCCAGCTCACCGAATACTTCATCAACCAGCCGACCGACGCTTGGCGCGGCTACGCCATCAAGTGGGACGGCGAATGGCAAATCACCTACGAAACCTTCCGCGACATGGGCGCGGCCTACGCCGTCGGCTTGGTCTTGATTTACCTGTTGGTGGTGGCGCAATTCGCCTCTTACCTGACGCCGCTGATCATCATGGCGCCAATCCCGTTGACCATCATCGGCGTGATGCCCGGCCATGCGCTGATGGGTGCGCAATACACAGCGACCAGCATGATCGGCATGATCGCGCTGGCCGGCATCATCGTGCGAAATTCGATCTTGTTGGTCGACTTCATCAACTTGCAAGTGCGTGAAGGCGTGCCCTTCAAAGAGGCGATTGTTCACTCGGCCATCACGCGGGCCCAGCCCATCATGTTGACCGGCGGCGCGGCCATGCTGGGGGCTTTCTTCATTCTGGACGACCCGATCTTCAACGGCTTGGCGATCTCGCTGATCTTTGGCATTTTTGTCTCGACCGTGCTCACGCTGGTGGTCATTCCGACGCTGTACTACGCGGCTTACCGACGTAAATACGAGACTGCGGACTGACCTGACAAACGCCCTTTTCTTGCAACATTTTTCTGTTTCGTCCCTTTCAACTTTTAGGAGAATTTCTCATGACTTCCTGGCAAATCGTTCGACTCGTCGCTGGCGTTTTTATTCTGTTGTCGTTGGCACTGGGTATTCCCGGTAGCCCGATTTTCATGAGCCAATGGTGGCTGGCCTTCACTGCCTTTGTCGGCGCTAACTTGCTGCAAAGTGCGCTCACCAAGTGGTGCCTGATGGAAAGCATCATGCGCAAATTCGGTGTCAAGCCCGGCTGCTGATTGCATCAACTGATCTCTGGAGTTTGACTGATGACCCCTCGCACCTTGCTCGCTGGCGCGGCCCTCTCGCTGTGTGCCATGACAGCCCACGCCACCGACCTGTTGCAGGTTTGGCAGGCGGCCCGTCAACACGACCCGCAAGGCGCCGTGATTGACGCCAGCCG
>JBEDKR010000051.1:0-8593 GCA_041172005.1 Pseudomonadota bacterium | reverse complement strand
GCCTTTGGCCTGAAGCTTGGTGCGGCGGCTCAGCATTTTGGGGCCGCGTAAAATACCCGCTTTGACGCGTCACGACGCGTCAAAGCTTTCGGCGCCGCATGGCGCGCCTTGCTTGGCTTCAGAACAACGGTTTTATGCTCACTTTCCAGCAAATCATTCTCACGCTGCAGTCCTACTGGGCTGACAAAGGCTGCGCCCTGCTGCAGCCTTACGACATGGAAGTCGGTGCCGGTACCTCGCACACCGCTACGTTTTTGAGAGCGCTTGGCCCGGAGCCCTGGAAAGCCGCTTACGTGCAGCCGAGCCGCCGGCCGAAAGACGGCCGCTACGGTGAGAACCCAAACCGTCTGCAGCACTACTACCAATACCAAGTCGTGCTGAAGCCTGCACCAGCCAATATCTTAGAGCTCTACCTCGGCTCGCTTGAGGTGCTCGGCTTTGACCTGAAGAAAAACGACATCCGCTTTGTCGAAGACGATTGGGAAAATCCCACGCTGGGTGCCTGGGGTCTGGGCTGGGAAGTCTGGCTGAACGGCATGGAAGTCACGCAGTTCACTTACTTCCAGCAAGTCGGCGGCATTGATTGTCGGCCCATCACCGGTGAGATCACTTACGGATTAGAGCGTCTGGCGATGTATCTGCAAGGCGTCGACAATGTCTATGACCTGGCGTGGACTGAAGGCCTGACTTACGGCGACGTTTACAAACAAAACGAGGTCGAGCAATCCACCTACAACTTCGAGCACAGTGACGCTGACTTCTTGTTCACCGCCTTCAATGCGCATGAAAAACAAGCCAAGCATTTGATCAGCGTACAGCTGGCACTTCCCGCTTACGAACAAGTCTTGAAAGCGGCACACAGCTTTAACTTGCTTGACGCCCGTGGTGCCATTTCTGTGACAGAACGGGCCGCCTACATTGGACGCATTCGCAACTTGGCGCGTGCCGTGGCGCAAAGCTATTACGAAAGCCGCGAACGACTAGGCTTCCCAATGGCTCCCCGTGAATGGGTCGCGCAAATGCAGTCAGCGTTGCCGACCTTGACGAAGAAAGCGACGTGAGCCTGATGACGATGAAGACCCAAAACCTGTTGCTCGAACTCTTTGTTGAAGAGCTGCCGCCCAAGGTGCTGAAAAAACTCGGCGACGCTTTTGCCGGCGTGCTGCATGAGCAGCTCAAGCAGCAAGGGCTGGCGGCTGCAGAGTCACAGCTCACCGCTTACGCCTCCCCGCGCCGGCTGGCCGCGCACATCACCGACGTGGCCGCACAAGCCGCTGACAAAGTGGTCTCGCAAAAGCTCATGCCTGTCAGCGTCGGCCTCGACGCCGCAGGCAATGCCACACCCGCCTTGCTGAAAAAACTGCAAGCACTGGGCGCAGATGCCTCAGTTGTCGCCGGTCTGAAGAAGGTCATGGACGGTAAAGCCGAAGCGCTGTTTTACGACAGCGTGGTCACCGGCGCGACGCTGGCCGACGGCTTGCAAAAAGCCTTGATAGAAGCCATCGCCAAACTGCCCATTCCTAAAGTCATGAGCTACCAGCTAGAAAGCGACTGCGAGTTGCCCGGTTGGAGCAGCGTCAGCTTTGTGCGTCCAGCACATGGCTTGATGGCGCTACACGGCTCAGCGGTGATTCCACTGCAAGCGCTGGGCTTGAAGTCTGGCAAGAGCACGCAAGGTCATCGCTTTGAAGCCGCTGTCTCACCAGTGGTAATCGCGCACGCCGATGAGTACGCTGCAACACTGAAAAAAGACGGCGCCGTGATTGCCAGTTTTGCCGAGCGCAAGGCTGAGATTGCGCGTCAATTGGCCGCTGCCGCAGCAAAGATCGGTGGCGGTGTATTGCCGATTGACGACGACGCTTTGCTGGACGAAGTCACGGCCTTGGTTGAACGTCCGAACGTGCTGGTCTGCAGCTTTGAAAAAGAATTTCTCGACGTGCCGCAGGAATGCCTGATCCTGACCATGAAGGCGAATCAGAAATACTTCCCGCTGCTCGACGCTGCCGGCAAGCTGACGCATCAGTTTTTGGTGGTCAGCAATATCAGCCCGGCAGATGCTTCTGCCGTCATTGGTGGCAACGAGCGCGTGGTGCGCCCACGGCTGGCCGACGCCAAATTCTTCTTTGACCAAGACCGTAAAAAGACACTGGCTTCCCGTGTCGCTGGTCTGGACAAGGTGGTTTATCACAACAAGCTTGGCACGCAAGGCGAGCGTGTCACACGCGTGCGGGCGATTGCCCGCGCCATCGGCCAACAACTCGGCGGCGATGCTTTGGCCGAGCAGGCGGATCAAGCCGCGCTGCTGGCCAAAACCGATCTGGTCACCGACATGGTCGGCGAATTTCCGGAGCTGCAGGGCACGATGGGGCGCTATTACGCGCTCAACGATGGCCTAAGCAGCGACGTCGCTGATGCGATTGAAGACCATTACAAACCGCGCTTTGCCGGCGACGCGCTGCCGAGCAATGCGGTGGGCTTGGCAGTGGCGCTGGCCGACAAACTGGAAACGCTGGCGGGCATGTTCGGCATTGGCAATCTGCCCACCGGCGATAAAGATCCGTTTGCCTTGCGCCGTCATGCCTTGGGCGTGGTTCGCATGCTGGCTGACAAAGAACTGCCCTTAGACCTTGATGTGTTGGTGCAAATCGCTGGCCAAGCGTTTGGCGAAAAAATTGAAGACACTTCGGCAGCTTTGCTGGATTTCGTCTATGACCGTTTTGCAGGCTCCCTGCGTGAGCAAGGCTACAGCGCGCAAGAGGTTGACGCCGTGCTGGCCTTGCGGCCACAGCGGCTGGGTGACGTGGCGCGTCGTCTGGTGGCCGTCAGGGTGTTTGCCGCCTTGCCTCAAGCGCCGGCCTTGGCCGCAGCCAACAAGCGCATCGGCAACATTCTGAAAAAAGTCGAAGAGGTCGATGCCCATGTCAGCCAAGTGTTGTTGAAAGAGCCGGCTGAAATCGCGCTGTTTTCCGCCATGAATTTGGTGTTGCCACAAGCCCAAACGCAGTTTGAAGCGGGTGACTACACCGACTCGCTGCAAACGCTGGCGGCCCTGCGTGAGCCCGTCGACGCCTTCTTTGATGGCGTGATGGTCAACGCCGAGGAGCTCGACTTGCGGCTAAATCGGCAGGGCCTTTTGAAGTCCTTGCATGCGGCCATGAACCGCGTCGCCGATCTGTCGCGTTTGGCGACCTGATCTATCCACCATCGCTATGGGGACCTCCATGAAACTCGTTATCTTGGACCGCGACGGCACCATCAACAGCGACAGCGAAGATTTCGTCAAGTCGCCAGAAGAGTGGATGCCTTTGCCGGGGGCACTGGAAGCGATTGCACGGCTCAACCATGGCGGCTGGCATGTGGTCATCGCTTCCAACCAGTCGGGCTTGGGGCGTGGCCTGTTTGATGTCGCCGCCCTGAACGCCATGCACGCCAAGATGCACAAAATGTTGGCCACTGTGGGCGGCCGTGTCGATGCAGTTTTTTATTGCCCGCACACCTCTGAAGAAGCCTGCGTCTGCCGCAAGCCCTTGCCCGGTCTTTTTGAACAAATCGGCCTGCGTTTTGGTGTGTCGCTCAAGAGCGTGGTCAGCTGTGGCGACTCGCTACGGGATGCCGTCGCTGCTGCGTCGGCTGGTTGCGAGCCGCATCTGGTGCTCACTGGCAAGTCGGCCCGCTATTCAGGTGGCGGCCACCCAGAAGGCCTGCCCGCAGGCACCCGACTGCACCGCGACCTCGGTGCCTTCGCTGACTTTTTGCTGGAGCGAAGCACACTTACCGTGATGCCTGTTCCCGCTCACTGAACCCTGCACCTCAAACCTCGATTTCCGATGTCTGCCGCGTCGTCACAAAGCGCGTGGCAGGTTCTGTCTGTCACTTCCTAAAGCTCACCATGCCCTTCATCCGCTCCGTCCTTCATCTGCTCTGGATGATTCTTACCGTGATTCCCTGGGCCATAGCCGTCATGGTGGCTGCGCCGTTTCTAAACAGTACCCAAATCTACACAATGTGTGCCGGTTGGCTACGCTTGACTGTCAACAGCGGTACCTTGCTGCTGGGCATTCAGAACCGCGTCACTGGCATGGAAAATTTGCCCACGGGTGAAACCAGTGCCTGTGTGCTCTTGGTCAAACACCAAAGCACCTGGGAAACTTTCTCGATGGTCGCGCTGATGCCGCATCCGCTGGCCTATGTGTTCAAAAAAGAGTTGTTGCGCGTGCCATTTTTTGGATGGGCCATGGCCCGCATGGACATGATTCACATTGACCGTAGCAAGCGCACAGAAGCATTTGCGAAAGTGGTGGAGCAGGGCCGCCGTCTGATGAAGCAAGGCGTTTGGGTCATCATGTTCCCGGAAGGCACACGCATCGCGCGCGGCCAGCAAGGCGTTTACAAAAGTGGCGGCACGCGTCTCGCCATCGAGACCGGCGCCCCAGTGATCCCTGTGGCCGTGACCTCGGCCAAATGCTGGCCGCGCAAGGCTTTCATCAAGCGGCCGGGCATTGTCGATATCTCTATTGGCAAGCCGATCAGCAGCGTCGGCCGCAAGCCAGACGAGCTCATGCGCGAGGTGCAAGACTGGATTGAAGCCGAGATGCGTCGCCTTGATCCGGAAGCCTATGCGCACGAAAACGCGTCGGCACCTGTCAAGGCTTGAGAACGTGCGCTTTGGCAGACGCATGACCGGTAAACTGAAAAAATGCTAAAGCTTTTCCAGCGAACCCTTGACTTGTTTGCCCCAGAGCCTGAACCGGCGCCCGTCGCCCGGCCGGCGCCCAGCTCGCAGCCACAGCGTCCAGAGCTTCCCGCGCAAACTTTGGAGCAGGCCCTGGCACCAGGCATTTCCCGCCACCCCGACGCCAGCCGTGAAGCCTTGGTGGCTGGCGTGCTGGTGGCGTTTGCCTTGAAGCGCGGCAAGCGCCGCACGATCGGTTTTTCAGTCGGGCCAGAAGGTTTGTCCGTGAGCGCTCCGAAATGGGTGCCGCTGGCTGAGATTGACCGCGCGGTGCAGGAGAAAGCCAGCTGGATATTGAAAAAATTGCGAGAAACGCGGGAGCGGCATAGCCGCATGGAATCGGCCAGAGTCGACTGGCAAGACGGCGCGGCAGTCCCCTTCATGGGCGGAGAGTTGCTGTTGTTGCTGGACCCACGCCAGCAACGGTCTGCTTTGGCTGAGCAGCTAAGCCATCAGACCAGCCAAGAAACCGATGCGCAACAGGGTGTTGTGCCGCGCCGAGTGCTCCATCTCGGTTTGGCCCACAACGCCTCGGCCACGCAAATCCGCGACGCCGCGCAGGCTTGGCTCATGCGGCACGCCAAGCATTTGTTTGAAGAACGCCTCAACCATTACGCGCCGCAGCTCGGTGTCAGCTGGAAGCGCCTGAGTTTGAGCAGCGCCGGCACGCGCTGGGGCAGCGCCAGCGCCGATGGTTCTATTCGGCTCAATTGGCGGCTGATTCACTTCAAGTTGTCAGTGATTGATTACGTCGTAGTGCACGAGCTCAGCCATTTGCGCGTGATGGACCATAGCCCGCGTTTTTGGGACACGGTTCGCGCCATCGTGCCCGACTACGCAGCGCTGCGTGGCCAGCTCAAGGATGAGCTTGTTCCCAAGTGGTGACCTCGCCCGCGACGGTGAAGCCAAGGTCGTGGTACAACGAAACTTCGCCAAGTGGGGTCTTAAACACTTCACCCTTATCTGTCTTGCGCCCTTTGAAATTGCATGAACGATAAACAAATCCTCGTTGTTGAAGACAACCCAGACCATCTGGAATTGACCGTGCTGACCTTGCAAGAGCAAGGTGTCACGGCGGACATCGTTGTCGCCCGCGACGGCGCTGATGCGTTGGACTACCTCTGGGGCAAAGGTGCGTTTGCGGGTCGCAACACACAAAAGCAGCCGAACTTGGTGATGCTTGACTTGAAGCTGCCAAAGATTTCAGGCGTTGATGTGTTGCGCCGCATGCGCGACAACCCCATCACCGAGTTCGTGCCGGTGGTCGTGATGACGTCTTCCAGCGAACACTCCGACATGGTGGCTTGCTACCGCAGCGGTGCCAATGGCTTCGTCAAAAAAGCCGTTGACTTTCGGGCTTTCACCGAAAATCTCAACCACATGAAGGCCTATTGGCTGGGCGTCAACGAAGCTGTTCTCAGCAGCTGAAACGGTAAATACCGTCAGCGCCCAAGCGGCGCTGCAGCCGTCCTTCAAACCACAGCAAGTGCAAATGGGCAATCGCCTCACCCATGGCAAACGTGGTCTGGTGCAAATCCAGCGGGCGCTTGAACATCACCGGCAAGATGTCCGCCGCGCTGCAGGGACTGGCCGTGCAGGCCTCGATCACTTCGTCAAGGCGGTCACGGTGATGGTCCTGCAATTGCTGAATTCGCGTGTGCAGACCTTCAAACGGTTTGCCATGGGACGGCAGCGTCAAGGTGCTGGGTGCGAGGGCTTTGAACTTATCAATCGACGCTAAAAACAGCGCCAGCGGATTCGACTCAGGCTCGATGTCATAGACACTGATGTTGGTTGAAATACGCGGCAGCATCATGTCCCCGCTGATCAACACCGGCGCTGGCAAAGAGGCGTCATCACAATACAGCGTGATGTGTTCAGGCGCATGGCCGTAGCTGCTGATGCAGCGCCAGCGTCGTCCAGCGATGCGCAGATCCAAGCCATCCATCAGTCGGGTAAAACTGCGCGGGACGTCAGGGACCATGCCCGCGTAGTAGCCAGTGCGAGCGCGAATTTTTTCAATCGAATCCGGGTCCGTCAAGCCGTGGGAGGCGAAAAAAAGCGCAGCGCTGTCGCCGCCAAAACCGGTTGTGCTGGTGCACGCCAAGCGAGCAGTGCTGTAGTCGGTGGCGCTGATCCAGAGCCGAACATTCCAGCGCTCGCACAGCCAGTGCGCCAACCCGATGTGGTCTGGGTGCATGTGCGTCACGACGACGCGCAGTACCGGCAGGCCTTCCAGCTGGGTCGCAAAAATGGCTTCCCACTGCGCTTTGGATTCATCCCGCGCAATGCAGCAGTCCACGATGGTCCAGCCGGCTTGGCCGTCGATCTCGTCACGCAGCAACCACAAGTTGATGTGGTTCAGCGCGAAAGGCAGACCCATGCGAATCCAGCGCACGCCCGGCGCGACCTCTAAGGCGGTCCCGCTGTCTGGCAGCGTTTCGCCAAGCGGGTAATGCAATTGCTGTTCAAGAAGGTTCATGGGTGGGCCTGACGTTGCGCTACATTTGACGTTGACGTTAACGTCAACAAGTCGAATTGTAGAGATCCACAGCACGGTACGTGCCATGCGCCTTCACCCAACACCATCCCAAAAGGGCTTTTCCTTCACCATGGCCACGACCTACACCATTGGCGACCTTGCCAAAGAGTTTGACCTGACCACCCGCGCCATGCGCTTTTACGAAGACATGGGCTTGTTGCAACCGCAGCGAGCAGGTCCGGGTGGGCGCAATAGAATCTACACCGCTCGCGACCGCACCCGGCTGAAACTGACGCTGCGAGCCAAGCGCTTGGGCCTGAGCCTGAGCGAGGCCAAAGACATCATCGACTCTTATGACAACCCGCGCGACACCGCGCCGCAGTTGAAAAAATTCCTTGAGGTTCTGGCTGGTCACCGGCTGCGCCTCGAAGAGCAAATGGCCGACCTGCAAGCCAACCTCGAAGAGATCAAGGGCCATGAAAAAGAAGCCCGGTCACTGCTGGCCAAAGCGGTTAAAAAAGCCGCCTGAAAACTCTGCCGTCATAATTGACGTTTACGTCAACGTCAACTCAAAGGCCCTTGCACATGACCGTCGCTGCTATCGTGGAAATCCCAAGCCCAGCCGAATTGTTCCAGCGCGTAGAAGCCAGCTTTGCGCGACAAGGCTTGATGCAGCACTGGGGCGCCCGCCTGTTGCGGGTCGAACATGGCTTGTGCGAAGTGGCGCTGCCGTACTCCGACCGGATCACCCAGCAGCAAGGCGGCTTTCATGGCGGTGCCATGGGCGCGTTGGCTGACATTGCGGCGGGCTATGCCGGCCTTACCGTGGCACCGGCGGGCATGGAAGTCACCACTGTTGAATTCAAAATCAATTTTTTGGCGGCATTTCAGGGCGGTGAGTTGCGCGCGGTGGGCCGCGTGCTCAAGAGCGGCAAGCGCCTCATCATCACCGCTGCTGACGTCCAACACGTGGCGGCCGACGGCAAGGTCACCGACTGCGCCGTGATGCAGCAAACGCTGATGCCTGTGCCAAAGACGTACTGACTTATTTCAAACTCCGAGGAGACGCTATGACACTGCCAGGACTCAATTTTCAGCTCGGTGAAGACATCGACGCCTTGCGCGATGCGGTGCGTGAATTTGCGCAAATAGAGATCGCGCCGCGCGCCGCCGAAATCGACCGCAACGACCAATTCCCGATGGACTTGTGGCGCAAGATGGGCGACTTGGGCGTGCTGGGGATCACCGTCAGTGAAGAGTTTGGCGGCGCCAACATGGGCTACCTCGCCCACATGATCGCGATGGAAGAAATCTCGCGTGCCTCAGCTTCTGTTGGTTTGAGCTATGGCGCCCACAGCAACTTGTGCGTGAACCAGATC